>CAYHSI010000191.1:0-4566 GCA_964359225.1 uncultured Anaerolineaceae bacterium | reverse complement strand
CGACACCTTCAGCGGAGGATGGCGTTGAACAGGCGGCGAGCACTAACCCACCCGCGAGCAGCATTCCGCGTAGTTTCATGGCACTTCCCCGTCAGCGAAGGTTCGAATGTAGTTGATCACGTTCCAGCGATCCTCCTCAGAGTAAGTCTCAGAAAACTCCGGCATGGCGGAATTCGGAAAACCGTTCGCCACCCACTCGAACAGCTGTCCATCGGTGTGGACGCCGGGAACCGTGTGGATGCGAAGGTTCGAAGGCCGCGGGTTGAGTGTGACTCCCACCGGCCCATCGCCCAATCCAGTCGGACCATGGCAAATCCAACAGGCCTGTAGGTAGACTTCCTCGCCCCTGGCGAGCGAGTCCGCCGTTGCCGGGACCGGATTGCTGCGCTCCAGCAGCGGAACCTCGGCTGCCCGCGCCGTTGTCAATCCGAACACCAGGGCGATGATGCCTAGAAATACAACCCCTCCGCCGAGCCAAAGCCAGGCCCGGTAGGAAGTTCCGGCCAGCACTTTCACTTCGCGCCGCCAGAGAAATGGCACGAGACCGGCGCAGAGCACCAGCCCTCCAACAAGGACCAGCGCCGGCATCCCAGGCACCGGGTGCCCGAAGAGCGACGGTGCAGCCGCCGAAGCTTGTCCCGCGGCCACCTCGAGACTGTAGCGGGCCAAGATGTCGTCCATCCCCCTTCTTCTGACATAGACGTCTACGGCCCATTGGCCAACCTGGCTCAAATTGGCTCCCTCGGAGGCAAACGTGCCTTGCCCGAGAGGACCCAGATCTAGGCTCGACTTTCCGAGGGGCTGATCGAGGTACTCGAAAAGCAGCCGGACCAACTGGACCTCTCCGATCGAGGAGCCGTCACTCATGAAAAGATGGGTCCAGAATCGGTTGCTGCCGGCCTGATTTGGGTCAACCTGGAGATGAACGTTTAGATCGCCAGTGAACCCGATTGCATTGAATGGCAACCCGGGCGCCGCCGGCGAAGCCGGGACCTGCAAGCTGCGAGGAGTGGGGGTCTGAACTAGAAACGCAACCGTGACCAGGATCAGAGCGGAGATACCGGCTTCCACTGCTATTCTGCGCGGCAGGACGGTCGAGTGGGTTGCGGCCCGCAGGGCTTGGTTGTTAAAATAGGCGATTCCCAGCGCCAGGATGACGAGCGCGAGTTTCACGAGCAGTACGACTCCGTAGGGCGTGTCCCACAGCGATCGGAGGGTGGGAAGCTCCACCAGCGCAGAGAACACGCCGGTTAACAGGACGATGTAAACGGCGCACGCTGCTAAGGTGGAGAATCGCCGGACGGCGGGAAAGAATTCCTCCCTGCCAGTGCCATCCCGGGTCATTAGCCACAAGATTGGGAGCGATAACAGCCCGCCGATCCAGGCAGAGGCAGCCAGCAGGTGCAGGCTGTCGCCTGCGACGGCGAAGACGCTGCCCGGAGCCGCCCCGGCGTGGCTGCTCAAAGAGAAACTCAACAAGATCCCCAAGGCCAGAACGGTCAGGGCCTGGATCCTGCTAGTCTCGGGGACTACCGATCCTCGGCGCAGCGACCGGGCGGTCCAAGCCAGGCATCCCACGACTACGGCCAGGGTGATGAGGGCCACGATCTGCTCGGTGGTGCCGGCCAGCAGGACCAGAAGCAGGACGACAATCGCATAGGTCGCGATGTCAAGCACCGCCCGGCGCCAAGCCCCGTCCTTCGGCCGAGCAAGCTCCAGACCGGCGTTCAAGCCGGTTGCCGCAAACAGGACGCGAGCTAGAACTACCGCCCCCGAACGAGTTGCCAATATCAGCTTTGGCACCGTTGCCAGGCCACCGAGCCGCTGTGCCTGGAGCAGCAGTTGAGCCGCGCTCCCCAGCAAGATCCCGGCCGCCGCTCCCCACAGCGCCCAAACGAGCAGCTCGCGCGCCCGCACTGACAGCACTGGGAAACGATTAACCGGTACGACCACAGAGCCAAAAACCAGCGCGCCAAAGATCATCATGCCCCCGACCAACGACAACCAGCGCGCGCTGGCCTCCCCAGGTGATGGCAAATCTCCCCGGCTGCCACCTTCAACCCCGGCCGCCGTGCTGCTTGGGCGAGTCCCGTCCGGATTTAGCACCGTGAATGGAAAGGATCCGAACCACTCGTGTCCGTCGACCTGCGAGAAGGTCTGCCAGGCGACCGTATAGATGCCAGGACCGAGGTCTCCGAGCGGCAAAGTCAGGTGAGTCGGGTCTGACGGATCGAGGACCGCCGCCCCGGTCGGAACCTCGCCACCGCTGGAACCAATGACGCGTGCAGACGAGAAGGCGGCCTCCAGGGGCTCGCTAAACCACATCTCGATCGTCGGAGGCGGACTCACTGAGTCTGAGTTCGAATCCGGCACCGAGCGAACTAAGATCGCGTGCGCGCTGGCTGGCTGCGCCATGGCCAAGGCAGCCATGAGAGGAGCCACTACGACGAGCCCCGCTCTTCTTAGCGTCTGGCTTTTCTGGGAAGCCATGAGAGACCGATGAGCCCGACTACCGGGATCAATCCGAGCGCGCAGCCACCGTCCGGAGACGGCGCTTCGGGTGAGGCGGGAGATGAGGCTTCGCTGGTGGCCAGAGGCGGCGCTTCGGGAGGGGGTGGAGGAGGCAAGGTTGGCTGGCTCGCAGTCGGTGGGACCGAAGTCGGCGGGCTGGATGTTGGTCCCTCTCCCATCGGTGTGCTGGTCGCGGCGGCATGCGGGTCAACGCGGAAGGCGAACTCGCCCTCCTCGGTGTCGCCATCCGCTGCGGATAGCGTCCGCCA
Source organism: uncultured Anaerolineaceae bacterium (assembly GCA_964359225.1). Lineage (GTDB taxonomy): Bacteria > Chloroflexota > Anaerolineae > Anaerolineales > E44-bin32 > JADFRG01. The sequence goes on along the minus strand of CAYHSI010000191.1, from coordinate 1,786 downwards.
CGTAACCCGGTAGTCGCCAGGGCTGAACGAGGCCTGAAGGTCCACCCACATGTGACTGCGGGCGTCGTCGTCGATTTGAGCCGAGCCGACGTGGACGGGCAGGCCATCTGGTCCGAACACCTCAATCAAATTCTCCCCCTCTCGACGGAACATCTCCTGGGTAAACCAGATATCGACCCGGTCAGGAGGATCAGCCACAATCGCACCTAGCCCGGGTTGAGAACGTGAGTAGCCGGCATGCGCCAGCACCCCCGAGAGCGGGATAAGCGCCAGGCCAAGGGTAAGCAGGACCGCCCGGGCTAGCCAGGCGGACCTGCCCTGGTTAGCCCTCATCTCCGTGCTCCTGAACCTCAAGTCCCAACCAGGCGTCGATCATTTCGGAGAGCTCGTGCCCTTCGTCATGGACAGCCGTGGCAAGCGGAGCGGCCTCCGCCGCGTCATCTGCCTCGAGCGCGGTCTGGAGTTCGTGAAGCGACACCAGCAACTGCTCCACTCCGGGGGAGAGTTCCTCCGGCCACTCGGTGTTTGTCAGCACCTTTTCAACTCGCAGCACCGTTCCCAGGAAGGACGGGTCGATCGGATCACCCGCGGCCAGGGTTTCTTCGATTTCGTGGAATCCAGCGGTGTCCATCACGAACTGAGCCATGGCGACATCGAAGGGGGACGTGGGATTGGTCTCGGTCGCCACCAGCTGGTCGATGTTCATGGTGAGCCCGGCGACCGCCGCGTTCATTTCATCGAACTGACCTTCCAGGGCGAGCAGACGATCGCCCTGATCGGCAACCTGGGTGACTAGCTCCTGATCCGCGGCACAACCAGCGACAAACAGAGCTAAGGTGAGAAAGACTGCTGACAACGCTTTCCGATTCATGTCAACCTCCTAACGGCGAAGGATCGTCAAGTGATGAGCGTCGACGCCTACCCACCGGGCGCGTCGTTCATCCCGGCGACGGCAGGCAGCGAGTCGCAGAGGCCGGGATTCGCCGCTTCCGGGGTGTTATCCGAGGGAGGGTTTTGGAGGTGGCGCGAGCGGCGGCAGGCCGGGCCGGAGTGTGCATGCTGTTGCGGCCAATCCGAGCGTGAGCAGCAAGAACAGTGGGACCGGGGGGATTTCACCGACTGGCGCCAGGATCTCACTCACCTTCAATCCGAACGACGAAAAGAGCAGGGTGGCCGCATTGCTGACGTACGAGATGACTTGCGGACGTTGCCGGTCCGGTGGCTCGAACACACTCCCTGTGATCGAAGGGGAATGAGGCCTAATCATCGAATGCGTGTGCCAGGCGAGGGCCGTCCGAGCTGCCTGAGCATCGCCCCCAATAACCAGATGCTCGTGGTCAGGGTCGAGGGCAACAACGGCTGGGCTGAAGAACAGACCGAGCAGCTGGATGGACAGGAAGAGACTCAGCAACTCATAGATCCGGGGAGGTGAGCAAGCTCGGGTTCCTCGGCCCGGCCAGGCAAGCTGGGTCCTCGCGACTTCTTGGCGAATTTGCATGAGGCGGTGATCATATTTCATTGGGGGGTCCGCCGCAAGGCAACTTTCAAGGCCCGCGGATGCCAAGATTGCCCTCCAATTGGCAGGTGGCTTGCGCAATTCGTGCATAGTTTGCTTCATTCTCGTCGCAATCCAGTCGCGAGTCAGTAGCAATTTGGGCCGCTGGGTTTTGGGTACTAACTGGAACGAAGCAGCGACTCCCTACAATGGAACTGCCAAAAACATGAATCGCTTTCGATCGGTCCTGAATCGGAGCGGCCGCGGCCAAAGCCTGGTCGAGTTCACCAT
>CAYHSI010000190.1:2407-4575 GCA_964359225.1 uncultured Anaerolineaceae bacterium | reverse complement strand
CGTCACGATCAAGAGTGCGGTTCGTCGGGACATGTCGGGTTAGCTTCTCCGGGGCAAGAACGATTCTAGACCCGTAGGATGCGAATTGTAAATAGAAGGGGGGCGGCCAGGGATTATGGTGCGGGGAATAGCTCGATGGCAAAAGCCAGCTGCATGTCGGCGGCTTGGGCTAAGGCCTGGTCAATCAAGTCTTTCACCCTGAGGGCGGCGGCCAGCTCAGTGTCCAGCCCAGAGGAGCGGATCTCGTCGACAGTGTCCGTCAGGACGATCCGACGGACGGTCTCCCGCGCATTCAATAACTGATCGGCGATCTCCGCCGCTAGGGCGGCAAGCGACCTCCCCTTCTCGCCAGTCCCTCCGCGCTGTTCTTCCGAGATTGCCGCGCCAGCCCCGGCGGCTTCCAGCAGGCGCACGTACGGGAGCAGTCCAACATCGTCGCCCGGGTTTTCCGGGCGCCCGTTATTGTTCCAGTCAGCGTAAGATTCGCCCGTCTTTCCCTCGAGGATGTTCAAGCTATGCTCACCGTGGGTCTGGGTGTTCGGGAGGTTGTCGGCCCCAATCGCGCCGAGGGCCAAGCCGGCATGGCTGAAGAACTGCCCAGCTTGCGATGACAACAGGTCGGGGAGCGTCGTGGGCATCGGCCGATCGGGATAGATTTCACCGGCGAGCAGGAGGAATCCCGCGGTCTCCAGAAGAACTGTGCCGCTATGAGAGATTGTGCTAGGCTCGGAGACCACGCTGCCCTCCGACTCAACGCTGATCACCAGGGTCTCATATTCTGCAAGCAAGTTTGCACCTTGGGGGTGGACGAACGTCACCAGCAGTTCGCCGGTGAGCAACTCGACCGTCCCCTCCAGGTTGAGATGCAGCGGCGCGGTCCCCTCCGCGCCCAGAAGCCAGGCGTGATAGGAGGCCCCCTCCGGAGGCGCCCCGATCGGAGTCAGGCGCAAATCAAGGCTGCTGTCCCGTACGATGGCAAAGCCGGCCGAGGCGGTACCGCCTGGGAGTTCGGTCGCCCCTGGAGTATCGCCCAGCTCAGCACCAGCGGGTTCCGTGTTCTCCGCTGTCGGCAGGACTACGGACCCTTGAATTGGCGAGGTCGGCTCCTGCTCCGCACCGCCCCCAAAAACCCGATTCCCCAGCACCGCGCCGACGACGAGAACTATGGCGGCCACGCCAAGCGCCCCAACGCGTGCGACCGTTGGAAGGCCGGAACGTTTCCTCGGCATGGGCGGGGAGACGACCGGAGTCGATTGACTCAGCTGGGTTACCAGAGCTGCTGTGGCAGTGGCAGACGGGATTGCCTTGACGGAGGCTTGCAGGTCGGCCGCCATCTGGCCCGCCTGCTGGTATCGCTGTTCCCTGTCCTTAGCGAGCGACTTCTTGAGCACGGCCTGAATCGCAAGACTGATATTGGGGAGCTGAGGCGGATTCTCGTGAACATGCTTGTACAGGATGGAGGCTGGGGTGTCCGTCTCCGGATCGAAGGGCAGTCTTCCGGCTAGGACCTCGTAGAGGATGATCCCAAGAGAATAAATATCCGAACGATTGTCCACCGCCTCGCCGCGCACCTGCTCGGGGCTCATGTAAGCAGGGGTGCCAAGAATCGTTCCCGAAACGGTTGGGGTCGTCGAGCTGGCTATCCTCGCGACCCCGAAGTCGGTCAGCACCGGCTCGACGTCTGGCCCAAGCGGGAGCTGGGAATTGATCGGCGTGGATCCGGCCCGCAGGATGATATTGGCTGGCTTGACGTCACGATGAACGATGCCTCGCCGGTGGGCATAATCCAGGGCGCTTGATACTTGCCCGGTTAGCCTGACGACTGTGTCGAGCGGGAGGCTGTGACCCATCCCGTGCAGGCCACGCAGGTACTCGGCGAAGGACATCCCCTCCAAAAGTTCCATGACGATGTACGGCCGGTCGTCGACCACATCGAAATCGTTGACTTGAACGATGTTGGGATGGCGCAGGGCGGCGACCGCCTGAGCCTCGTCGCGGAAACGCCGTCGCAGCTCGGGATTGAGCGTCATGTGCGGGTGCAGAATCTTGACCGCCATCGGCCGGTTCAAGGTGGTGTGCCGGCCAACATAAACATCGGCCATGCCCCCGCGGCCGATCATTTTTTCAATCCGAACTTTGGAGAGAACTCGACCGACCCAGTCTTCCAG
>CAYHSI010000190.1:0-2307 GCA_964359225.1 uncultured Anaerolineaceae bacterium | reverse complement strand
AGCGTTTCGAGATCGATCAAGAGGACCTGGCGGGCCGCACGACCGAAGGACACATCCCCAACCAGACCTTGCTCGGCGACCGCGGTGCACTGCCTTACCGGAATCACCGGTTCTCCATGCTTCGGCTTGAGGAATACGTGGGTGACTTCGGGTTGCATTTCGGCGTTCCGGCGGCCAAGTATAGCATGCGGGCCCTGCTCGGCGTCCGCATGGTATTCTTCATGACCACCCAGCCCGTCCTCGATGACTCTAACTTCCAGCCTGCTCCTGATTCTCGGATCGTCTTTGCATTGGCTGCTCCACCGACGGGCCGCCGGGGCTGCGCGGCTGATCCCTCCGGTTGCTGCGGCGGCTGCCCTATTGGCAGTTGCGCTCGCGGGCTCGGCCTCTTCCGCAGTGGCTGTTTGGCGCCCGACCGAGCTGTTCGGGCCAGGACTCGAATTCAAGCTGTTCGAGGGATCTCGACCCTTCTTACTGCTGGCCTGCTCACTCTTTCTGGTCGTGAGTCTCCGCCCTGGCGGCCGGTTCGAATCGCTGCAGTTGGCGTACTGGGGTGTCGGTCTTGCGGCCGGCTTGGGATCGACCCCGCTTAGCGTCGCTCTGAGTTGGACCTTGATGAGCATCATGGAGGCTGCCCTCGAGCTCGGCCGGGGAGCCGAGCCCAGCACCTTGATCCGCCGGATGCTGCCTCATGCCGCAGCGGCCTTACTTCTGATCGTTTCCGAGGCCGCCCCGATCGGCACCTGGGCTGGCCTAGCTGGGGTGGTGGTGGGTTCGGCTATCTTGCTCCGGAGTTCGTCCCTGGCGGCCCAGACTACGGAAGCCGACCCACTACGTTCTGCCTGGCTGAACCCAATCGTCGCACTGGCAGCCTGCGGGCAGCTGCTTGGCGATCGGGCCGGGCTGGCCCTGCCTGGCGTAGTGGGGTTGCTCTGGTGGATCGTGCGGTTGAGCGGTCGTCCGGCGGCCGGCGACTCAACCTACCCAGCCCTGGTTGCGGCCGGCCTGCTGCTGGCCGGTGGTCCCGACGGAGAACTTTGGCGCACTCCGGCCGCGGCAGCTGCGGCAGTTCAGCTGGCGGCCGCTGCGATCCTGTTTGGACGACGCCAATGGGCACCAGCAGTTGGCTTGGGATTATCGGCGTTCGCGGTTCTCGCTCTGTCCCAACCAGGCTTGACCGAGCTGTTGCTCGGTGTCCTCGGCCTCGGGCTGGGAGCCGGGGCATCCCAGGCGGTACAGCGGATCTTGCCCCGCCGAAGCTCCGATCGGGGGCGGCGGCCACTCGCCTTGAGAATCGACATCCATGACGACTTGAGCCGAGCATGGGAGCTGGTCGCCCGCTGGATTCGTTCGGGGACCGAGCTGCTCGAGGGTCAGAGTGCGGTCCTGTGGATGTTCCTGGCCGTGCTGGCCATCGTCATCGCGATCGGAGGCAGCCCGGGATGACGGTCCTGATCGTCTCGGGGACCGCATTGCTTCTCACGGTCTTCACCGGGCGGGTCGCCCGAATCGGGCTCTTGGCAATCCAGTACGCAGCGGTTTCTTGGCTGACTGGCCTTTCGCTCCCGCTGCAAGTAGCCGCGGTGAAACTCGTGGCCGGGATGATCGCCTGCGCCATCTTGGCGGTATCGGAGTCTAAGCAGCAGCAGGCGCCCGCTCAGCCTGCCGGCCGCGAGTTTGGGACAACCTTCCGTTTATTCGCCTCCGGCTTGGGCCTGGTTGCCGCGTTCGGTCTCGGTCAGCGCAATTGGTTCGAAGTTCCCGATCTGCGCCAAGAGGCGATCTTGGGCTCGACGGTGCTGCTCACTATGGGCCTGCTTCAATTGGGGCTCTCGGGGTCCGCCTTCCGAGTGTGCCTCGGGCTCATGACGCTGCTATCGGGTTTCGAGATTGTTTACGGTCTCATCGAACCTTCTCTGGCAGTCCTGGCGTTGATCGCCAGTATTCACATCGGCTTGGCGCTAGTGGCTAGTTATCTTGGCTTGATCAGTGGGACCCCCGAGGAAATGCAAGGCGCACCATGAGTGCCCCGGCCGTGATCTTTGGCTTCACCGCGATTCTCTCCGGCGGAAGTCTGATGCTGCGTCGCCGAGCTTGGGCGCCCTTTGCGCTGGCAGCCATTGGCAGCCTCATGATCGGGGTCTTTGCCCTCACGGCTCCAATTGAATCCCCGGGCGCGCTGTTCGGAATGTCTTTCAAGTTCGAAGGAGGCTGGCGGATTCTCGGTCGGTTGATCGCGCTTTCGGATCGCAACCGGGCCCCAGTGGCGGTTCTCTACCTGACTGGTGCGCTGTTTTTCGGGGCCGG
>CAYHSI010000189.1:0-4585 GCA_964359225.1 uncultured Anaerolineaceae bacterium | reverse complement strand
GCATGAGCTGGCGCAGACCGCGCTGGACGTGCTGGCGCGCCGGACCCGGCTGGCGTTCCTTGATCAGGCCGCGGCCAGAGCCGCTCTGCCGAGAGTCGTCGATTTGCTGGCTACTGAGCTCAACTGGGACAGAGAGCGGCAGAGTCGGGAGATGGCAGAGGCGCGTAAGCGCATAGATGCTGGGATCTAAAGTGCACAAACGGGAACCGAGAAAAACCAAATCTGAGTGCAAAGAAAGGAGGGGCCGTCACTGGGCGGCCCCTCCGATTACTCTGCGATCCGGTTATGGTCCTGTATATCTGAAAATCCACAGGCCACTGTCGCGATCGCTCGCAAGGATGATCGTGTCGCCGTTCTGGTCCACATGTGGGTCGATGCCCCAGAAGTTGTTTCCGTTCGCGTCGATATAGTGACCGACCTCCTCGAGACCGTCGCGGCTGAACCGCGCCACACGGAAGCCGCCGGCGTACCAGGAGAAGTAGGCAAGATTCTGGGTGTCATCGGTCTCGACTTCGTGGACAGTCAGATCGCCGAAGCCAGTGGCGAACAGCCTGACGAAGGTCTCGGGGATGGTGAAGGTATCCAGCTCCCGCAAGTTCTGGGCGTCGAAGAGATGGGCGTAGCCCCACCCGTCAAACTGCGCCGTGATGCTCAGATTCGACCCTGCCGTGCCGACTGCGGGGAGGGACGGGTTCGACCCGCTCGGGCAGTTGGCTGGGTTATAGCCTTCGATGCCCAGGATCTTGAACCCGGTCGAGCGGGCGACGAACAAGAAAGGAATGTCGCCGGAAACGAGCATCAGAACCAACGAATCGCAAGGCGGGTCACCCGTGGTGCTATTGAAGACGATCCCACCAGCGTATCCCGCCGCCGAGACGTTGCCTGCCTTCTCGGTGAACGTACAAACTCCGCGCTCGACTATGGCGATGGCGTCAGGCGACGGCGCGGGCGGCACCGGGACCGCCCCCGGACCATGAGCATTGCATGCCCGCCCGACAAACACCGTGGGGCCGACCAGAGTGGTCTGGTCGTCGATCAGGGGCACGTTGGTTCCTTGGGTGGCGCTGAACGTTTCCCGTCTGAACGGACCCGATGTGATCTCCGTGAACACACGGAACGGGTCAAAGTCCTCGTCGGTTCCGATGAAGAACTGCCCGTCGGCGCTCCACCATGCCTGGTGGGCATTGCCTTCTGCCGGGCGGAAACCGCTGACTGGGTCAGTATTCGCGTATTCCGTGTCGTCTAGGAAGATCGGGTTGGCCGGGTCAGTCACGTCGAGAGTGACCCAGCCAGCATCCCAGTAGGACAAGAGGGCCCGCCAGTTGGCGCCGAACTGCCGCACTTGCAGATCGTGGAAGAAGGACGCGGTGAATGCTCCCATCCCCTCCGACTGCGCATTCTGCGCACCCTGCCAGTCTGGCAGCCCAGTCTCCTTGATCAGCATCGGGTTGCGCGGATTCGTGATCTCCAGGATGTCGACGTCGAGGGCCTCCTCATCGTCGACCAGGATCACATAGGCCCTATCGCCTGCGTCCCAGGCAAAGGAACTGTGAACCTGATTGGCACGACTCCGAGGGACCCCGTCGCGGGTATTATCCCCTACGCCCTCGGCCAGGATCACCGGCCTCCTGGGGTCTGACACATCAACCAGGGAAATCCCGCCAACCCCGAAACGGGCATTGCAGATTTCGTTGTTGTGGACGAGCAGATCCCCGTTGAAGTCGGGCGTGTCGACGTGCAGGACCTGCACACCTTCACCGACGTAGGAGCCGCTGGTGGCCCGGATGAACCCAACCTCGTTTGGCCGGCTGGGGTCGGAGATATCGATGACGTAGACTCCGCCGTTCGTGCAGTCGCCGTCATCGAAGGCTCCCAGATAAGCGAAGTTGCCGAAGCCCGCAACGTCGGAGATGCGCCCAGGCTCAGCATCGTGGACCCGAACCTTCCCGACGAGCTCGACGTTTACCGAAGACCCGGGCAGGTGGCCGGAGGATGGGCCGTGCTGGACGTTGTCGTGCGCCTCGACCGGCGTATCGACCACGTCATCGCCGACGGCGTGGCGCCCCAGGCCGGCGGCAGCCGCGCCAACGACAGTGGTCAGTGCCAACCCCATAAGCGTCAATACCCTAACAAGTAGATGTCTCGCCCTTTGATCCGCTGTCAGGTGTCGCATGGTCTTGCCTCCTTTGGTGAATTCATCGACTCTGCCCGGGGACCATCGGCAGTCCTATCGAACGCGGCCCTGGAGATCATGGTCCTTGACGAGGACGTCTTCGATATGGCTGGGAGCACCTCCCTTACCATCCCGAACCGTGTGGCCGACCGCGCTACGCCGGGTCCTGAGTGGCGGATGGGTCCCAGTCGGAGGCCCCCCGGATCAGCCGGCGCTCAACTTCCTCCCTAGGATACAAGTTCGGACTCAGCGCCTTCTTAATACGGGCCGACACATCCGAAACTCCCGGCGCCCCTGTCGCACCCCGGTCCAATCCAACTTCACCACGGGCGTAGGAATCGCACGGGGTTACTCCGAGCCTGCAGGCCTAGCCGAAGGAGCCGTCCCCGTTGGGTCTAGGTCTCTCCGTCGTGCTGGCTACTGCTCGGCGATAAACACCGACTTGTACTCGCTATAGTGCTGCAGGGCCGCCATACCCTGCTCGCGGCCGAACCCACTCTGCTTCACCCCGCCGAAGGGCGCCTCAATGTGCACGCTGGAGCTGCTGTTGACCGAGACCATGCCGGTCTCCATGGCCCGCACCACCCGCAGGGCGCGCCCGATATCGCGGGTCCAGACCGAGCCGGACAATCCATACTTGCTATGGTTGGCAATCTGTACCGCCTGCTCCTCGCCATCAAAGCTCTGGATTCCCACCACCGGGCCGAAGATCTCCTCTTGGGCGATGCGCATGCCAGGGGTGACATTCACGTAGACCGCCGGGGTCAGGTAGTTGCCCTTGGCCAGCGCGGGCTCGCCCGGGATCTCCCCTCCGCACAGCCGCCGGGCACCTTCGGAATCGCCGATTTCCAGATAGCGGCTGACGGATTGGCGATGCTGGGGCGTGATCAGCGGGCCCATCTCGGTCGCTTCGTCCTGGGTGTCGCCTAGCTTCAAAGTGCCCACCCGCGCGGTAAAGCGCTCGACGAACTCGTCATAGATCGGACGCTCGACCAGGATCCGGCTGCGGGCGCAGCAATCCTGGCCGGCGTTATCGTACACAGAAAAGATGGAGGATTCGACGCACACCGACAGATCGGCATCGGCGAACACGATGTTGGCTGATTTGCCACCCAACTCCAACGAGATCCGCTTGATGTCGTCGGCGGCCATCCTCATGATCCCGGCGCCGATCTCGGTAGAACCGGTGAAAGAGACCTTGCGTACCGCTGGATGACGGACCAGGGCCGACCCGACCGACGACCCCGATCCCGGCAGCACGTTCAAAGCCCCCGCCGGCAGACCGGCCTCCAACGCAAGATCGGCCAGCGCGAGGGCGCTGAGGGGTGTAGCACTGGCCGGCTTGATAATCACGGTATTCCCGAGCGCCAGGGCAGGGGCCACCTTCCAACTGGTGATGAGCAGCGGGTAGTTCCACGGCACGATCAGTGCGCACACGCCCAACGGTTCGTGAAATGTCAGCAAAGTGCCGTGGGCGGATACCGGGATCGTCTCGCCGTAGAATTTGTTGACTGCCCCGGCGTAATACTCAAAACAGTTGGCGACCCCCGCGATCTCCCCCCGGGCCGCCTGGATCGGTTTGCCGGCGTTGCGCGATTCAAGCCGGGCCAGGCTTTCTTTTTCCTGACGCACCAAATCGGCAATTCGCTGGAGGATTCGCCCGCGCTTGCGGGTGTTCATGGTCCGCCAGGCTCGGTCCTCAAAGCGTTGGCGTGCGGCCAGCACGGTGCGCTCCACATCGGCCTCGCCGGCCTGGGCCACCCGGGCCAATTTCTCTCCGTTGGCCGGATCGAAGATTTCGATCTCGCGTCCATCCGCGGCGGCCACCCGGTTACCATCTACAGCCAGGCCTTGGAAGGGAATTGGCTCCATTGCGGCTCTCCTAGAGGGGAGTGACGTAGGCGGCGGTGATGCCGCCGTCTACTGAGAAGGTTGCCCCGGTCAAGAAGGATGATTCGTCCGAGGCCAGGTAGAGCGCGGCCTGAGCCATCTCCTTGGCCTCGCCGAAGCGACCCATCGGAATATGTACCAGCCGACGCTGCTTCTTTTCTTCGGTGTTGAGGAAATTCATCAAGAGTGGAGTCTTCAGTGGACCGGGGCACAAGGCATTGACTCGAATATTTTCCCGGGCATGTACCACCGCTAGCTCGCGGGTAAGGGCCAGCACGCCGCCCTTACTAGCCGTATAGGCGACCTGCGGGGTGGCGGCGCCAATGAGGGCTACGAACGAAGCCGTGTTGATCACCGAACCGCCGCCGGCCCGCCGCAGCGCCGGGATGCCGTACTTGCAACCGAGGAACACCCCCTTGAGATTAATGGCCATGGTGAGGTCCCATACATCTTCTGAGGTCGTGATGGCGTCATCATCGGCCGAGTGCATGATCCCCGCGTTGTTAAACATCACATTGAGTT
>CAYHSI010000188.1:0-4591 GCA_964359225.1 uncultured Anaerolineaceae bacterium | reverse complement strand
TTGTCGTTGCGGAACGCCTGATCCACACGGGTAACGGCCACCTGATCCTCGATCCGGACCTGGACCCGATGGTATTCGATGGCCAGCTGAGCCATTGGAATGGGGACCGGACAAGGCCCGAATTCGCAGATCGGCGGCTCCGGGACGACGATCCCGTCCGCATAGGCCGGGCCCGCCGACAGACCAGCCAGTACGGCCAACAATGCAGCAATCGGAAGGGGGTCGCGCGATTTCATGGGACGTCTCCTTTGGTAAGCGAACTTGCTCTAAGGACGTCCGGGGCCCCGGTCGAGTTCCCAGGCCGCGTAAGTCGCCGGCGATGCGCTTCGACGACCTCCGAGGGCTTCGGGGTATAATCTCGCCAGACCTCCCACCGCACCTGTGGGAGTTTCTTGTGTCTAAGGCATGCTAAAGAAACTGGCGAACCTGGAAGAGCGTTTCCAGGCCCTGGAACAGCAAATGGCGGAGACTGCCGGCGACTACCAGCGGCTGGCGGAACTGGGCCGCGAGCGGGCAGAGCTTGAGCCGATGGTCACGGCCTTCCGCGAGCATCGCGAGCTGAGCGATCGGGTGAGCCAGGCCCGGAGCTTCGGTGAAAGCGAGGATCCCGAGCTGCGGGAGCTGGCGCTGCAGGAGATCCAGGAGATCCAGCCCCGGCTCGACGGGTTGGAGAGCCGGCTCAAAGAAATGCTGATGCCGCGCGACCTCCGCGACCGGCGAGATGTAATCATGGAAATCCGGGCCGGCACCGGTGGCGACGAGGCCGGGCTGTTCGCCGCCGATCTGCTGCGCATGTACTTACGCTATGCGGAACGGCTGGGGTGGAAGGCCGAGGTGCTGTCGCAGAGCGACACCGGGGTCGGAGGGATGAAAGAAGTCGCCTTTCAGATCAAGGGATCCGGCGCCTTCTCGAAGCTCAAGTTCGAATCGGGCGTTCACCGCGTGCAGCGAGTTCCGGCGACCGAATCCCAGGGCCGAATCCACACCTCGACCGCCACCGTCGCGGTTTTGGCCGAAGCGGAGGAAGTTGAAATCGAACTCCCGGATAAAGACCTGGAGATCGAGACCTATCGCTCGGGCGGCGCGGGTGGACAGAACGTGCAAAAGAACGAGACTGCGGTCCGCATCACGCATCTCCCGACCGGAACCGTCGCCCAATGCCAGGACGAGCGCTCCCAGCTGCAGAACAAGCAGCGGGCGCTGCGGATCTTACGGGCCCGGCTCTACGAGCTGAAGATCCGAGAGCAGCAGGCCGCTCAGGACGCCACCCGGCGGGCCCAGGTTGGCAGCGCGGAACGCTCCGAGAAGATCCGCACGTACAACTTTCCTCAATCGCGCATCACCGACCACCGGATTGGCTACACAACCCACAATCTGGCGGGAGTGTTGAACGGTGACCTGGAAGACTTGATCGAGCAGCTGGCCTCGCACGAGGCGGCTGAGCGATTGGAGGCCGTCGAGGCCTGAGGCCACGCGGTGCGCTCCCGCCCAAGTGGCTGAAGGCCCGCTCCGAATCCCGGTGCCGCCAACTGCTTACAGCCGGACACTGACCCCCACGATCGGCACGGCGCTCGAATCCGCGCAACGCAGGCTGCAGCACATGTCTTCCTCCCCGACCCTTGATGCCCAAGTTCTGCTGGCTGCAACCCTCGGCCGGAGCCGAGCCTGGCTGCTGGCCCATCCGGAGATCGAGCTAAGCGATTTGCAGGCCCGCTCGTATGTCGAATCGCTCGAGCGGATGCTGGCCGGAACGGCCCTCCCACATGTACTGGGAAAATGGGAGTTTTATGGCCGGCGATTTCGGCTCAGCCCGGCGGTGCTCATCCCGCGGCCGGAGACCGAATTGGTCGTGGAAAAGGCGCTTGAGCTGGCTGGAGCGGTGGACGGTTCCCCTTCGGTGTTAGATGTGGGGACCGGGTGCGGCTGCCTCGCGATCACCCTGGCGATGGAGCTTCCAGCAGCCAGAGTCCTCGCCAGTGACGTGTCCCGCGAGCCGCTGCGGATCGCCCGGCTCAACGCGCAGGCACATGGTTTGACGAGTCGGATTGGGTTGGTTCAGGCCGACCTGTTGGTCGGCTTACTGGGTCGCTTCGATATCGTGTGTGCCAATCTACCTTACGTCAGGACGGCTGAGCTCGGGGGACTGCTCGGCCGAGAGCCGCGGCTGGCGCTGGACGGAGGCGCCGACGGTCTGCTGCTCATCCGCCGGCTGATCAAAGACCTGCCTCGCTGCCTACGGCCAGGAGGCGGGGCCGTGCTGGAGATCGATCTGCGCCAGGCGGAGCAGGTCTTCAAGCTCGCGCAGGCCAGCTTGCCTGGCTCGACTGTTGATGTCTTCCAAGACTTGGCCGGTCGGGATCGAGTGGTGGTGATCCGCGCCGGCGACCCCCGTGCGGGTTGAAACCAAGATCGTCGACGCGGCCGATCCGCGAGCCCTAGAGACTGCCGGTTCGGCGCTGCGCCGCGGCGAGCTGGTCGCCCTGCCCACCGACACCGTGTACGGGCTGGCCGCCAATGTCTGGGACGGACAAGCAGTATCCCGGCTCTTTGAGGTGAAGGGTCGCGACCCGCTCAAGTCGGTGGCCGTCCTCCTGGCAGGCTGGGACGGGCTGCTGGAGGTCGCGGATGCCCCACCCGAAGCTGTCCGGCGGCTGGCGACCCGGTTTTGGCCGGGACCCCTGACCCTGGTTGTCAAGCGCCTCTCGACCCTCCCTTCCGAGCTGAGCCCGACCGACAGCATCGGCCTGCGAGTTCCGGATCATCCCTTCACCCTCAAGCTGCTTGGGGAGGTCGGGCCGCTGGCGGTCACGTCTGCCAACCGGTCGGGGTTCCCGGATTCTCGCACCGCGGCGGAGGTATTTGCGGCGCTCTCCGGGCGGATCGAACTGGTTATTGACGGGGGACCGACACCCGGCGGCCTGCCGTCAACGGTGGTCGACTGCACTGTGGATCCGCCGGCACTTCTCCGGACGGGGCCGATTTCGATGCAAGAGATCAAGGCCGCGCTGCACCTTTAGTCCGACCCAGGCCCGAGGGTCTGCCAACCCAACACATACCACTTCAGGTATTCCTCCAGATGGGCGGCCCAGTAGGCCTCGATGTGTTCGCCCGGATAGCGGTTCAAGGAGTAGGGCACTTCCTGCTCGTCTAGCAGTCCGGTCAGCTCGACCAACTCGAATCGCTGCGAGTCGCGCTCTCCCATGTCAATCCAAATGGAGGGAAGGTCTGCGGGAGCGATCGGCTGGACCCAATCGCGCAGGTCGAATAGGTCCGGGACCAGTACCGCCGGGCTGTGCAGTCCGATCGCGCCGAAGAGTTCGGGATGTTTGAACCCAATTCGCAGGGCCCAGCCGCCGCCGCGCGAGATCCCACCGATCGCCCGGAGTGACCGATCCGGGCTGGCCCCGTAGACCTGCTCCACGTGGGGGATCAATTGCTCGACGATCGCCAGCTCAAAGTCCAACCCGAGCCGCTCCCAAGGCATCACGATGAGGAAAGGCGGCACCTGGCCGGAGGCAATCCAGGCCTGGGCCAGTTCATCCGCCCCCAGGTCATCCCACTCGCTGTCCGTGCGGGCTAGACCGTGCAGCAGGAAAAGCACCGGCAGCGTGCCGCGGCGTTCTGCGGCACAGGGCGGGATATAGGCCCGGTAGGGGAGACTCCGCGGCAAGGCGGGGTCCAGGAGCTCGGATTGGACGACCCGGCCGCCCCTGCTCAAGCACTCCGGCGGCGACTCGAGAGTCGCCGATGGCTGGGGCGCGGCAGTTGGTCTCGGACTGGGGGATAGGGTGGGGGAGGGGCTGGGGGCGGGAGTGCTGGTCGGGGCGGGAAGCGGACTGGTACAGGCTGCCAGCAGCACAATGAGCGCGGCCCCGGTTCGGGAGGGCCATCGGCTAGCCAAATCGGCCTTCGATGTAGTCCTCCGTCCGCTGGTCTGTGGGGCGAGTGAAGAGCTCCTTGCCTTGGGCGAATTCAATCATATGACCATCCAGGATGAAGGCGGCATGGTCGGCGGTGCGGGCCGCCAGCTGGACCGAGTGCGGCACCAGCAGAATCGTGTAGGTTTGCTTGAGTTCCTGCAGGGTCGCCTCCACCTTTCCGGTCGAGATTGGATCGAGACCGGAAGTCGGCTCATCCAGCAGGATGACCTCCGGTTCGAGGGCCAGGACCCGCGCCAAGCACAGGCGCTGCTGCTGACCACCGGAAAGTGAGATGGCCGGGTCGTCCAGGCGGTCCAGCACCTCCTCCCAAAGCGCGGCGGCTCGGAGACTGCGCTCGACGACCTCAGTGAGACGCGCCTTGTCCCGCTCGCCGGCCAATTCGAGGCCGTAGGTCAGATTCTGTCGAACGCTCATCGGGAGCACAACCGGCCGGGCGAAGACCATCCCGACCCGGCGCCGCAGGGCGATGAGATCGGTGTTGGGATCGAGAACGTCAATCCCATCCAGCCAGACCTTGCCGGACAAATGCTCGACGTCGGTAAGATCATTGAGACGGTTGATCGTGCGCAGCAGCGTGGACTTGCCGCCTCCTGCCGGTCCGAACAACACGGTAATGGCATGGCTCCGGACATCCAGGCTGACATTGCGAA
>CAYHSI010000187.1:0-4606 GCA_964359225.1 uncultured Anaerolineaceae bacterium | reverse complement strand
TGCGCGAGCTGCTGCGCGGCCGTACGTCGGTCGTGATCGCCCACCGGCTGTGGACCGTGCAGAACGCCGATCGGATCATCGTGCTCGATCACGGACGAATCCTCCAGCAAGGCACCCACCAACAGCTCATGGTTGCCGGGGGGCACTACGCGGTACTTTACGACACCTACTTCCGCCACCAATCGCTCGAGTATGTGGAGAGCGTGGGCCGGTTGGCTCCGACCCGATGAACTGACAACCGATGCAACAAGCCTGGATCCGGCATGGGTTGATGGTGGTGGTCCTGGCCGGTTTGACGTGGATTTTTTCCGCGGGACGCACGGCAATGCTCCCGGTCCACCGATGGAACCGAGCATTCGCAGACGCCGCCTTCCTCACACTTTGCCTGACCTTGGCCATCGGGCCGGCCTCCCGGTTCAGCCGAGCCTGGGCCAAGCTGCTCCCCTGGCGGCGTGAACTCGGGGTCGGGCTGACCGCCGCGGCAGTCATTCATGTCTTGATCTACGCTGCGGCGTTTGATTGGGACTTCCTTCGGTTTGTGTTTCGAGTGGAGCACGATCGGCCCATATTGCTGGACAACGTCTTTGCCGCAGCGAACTGGGTCGGGGTCATCGCCTTGGCGTATCTGGTCGTCCTCGCCCTGACCTCCAACAATTTCTCCCAACGGCTGTTGGGAAAAGGCTGGAAGCTGCTTCAACAACAGACCTACACCTTGTTCATTTTGACGATCGTTCATGCCGGGCTGCTTGTGCACCTTGCCTACCATCAGAAAGAGACCGCATTTCTACCGGTCTTTTGGACCGCCGCGATCGGGACTGCGGCGCTTCAGATTGCCGGCTACTGGAAAACGGTCCGAGAGCACCCGCGGCCGCCCGGTTGACTCACGCTCGACCTGGATAAGGCCCCCGCGCCGCTCTGCCCGGACGCATGCCAAACCTCACCCCCGGCAGGGACGATCGTCACTATCGGCCGCGACCAATCAGCATAGGCTGTTTCCAGACCAAATCGGCCCGATTTACCTGGGCTGGATCGACCATGCAGATCACACGACGGGCAGACTATGCGCTACGAGCGGTGCTCCAAGTGGCCCGCTATTCTCCGGCTGAGCGTGCGACCACCAGGGAGATCGCCGGCCAGCAGCGGATCCCGCTCCCTTTTCTGGCGAAGATCATCACCCGCCTGGTCACGGTCGGTATCTTCGACACTAGCCGCGGCGTCGGCGGCGGGGTATCCCTGGCCCGTCCTCTGAACGCCATCTCGGTCCTGGACGTCATCGAGGCGATCGATGGACCCATCGAAGTTAACCTCTGCGTGCTGGATCGGTCGGCCTGCCCCTTCCCCGAGGACTGCCCCCTGCACACGGTCTTCTGCCTCACCCAGGCCTGGCTCATCGACGAGTGGCGCCGGACCACCTTTGACAAACTCGTCCATACCCGAGCTCCGGAGCCTCTCCCGAGGGCACCTCAGCCGATCAGTTCGTGACATGGTTCACAAAGTTGACAGGCCGAATAATCGTGCTAGGCTTGATATGTCTCACTTTTCAGACGGAGCGCACGAGAACTGAGATATGCCATCAAGACAGGCGCTGCGCACCCAGTTCACGATCTTCGTGCTGTTCGGCGACGTGATCCTGCCGCGGGGTGGCTCCATCTGGACCTCCAGCCTGCTCCGGCTCCTGGGCCTGCTGGGGGTGAGTGAGAGAGCCACCCGCTCCACCCTCTCGCGGATGAAACGCAAGGGCTGGCTCAGGGCAGAGCGGCGCGGACGCCACAGCCAGTATTGGCTCACTCCCAAAGGCGAACGGCTGCTGTCGGAGGGCGGCCGGAGGATCTTTGAACCCCGCGGCTGGAGCTGGGACGGCCGATGGTGCCTGGTCGTTTACTCGATACCCGAAAGCAAGCGCAGGCTGCGCGCGGCCCTGCGGAAACGTCTCACCTTCTTGGGCTTTGGGCCTCTCGGCCCAGGGAAATGGATTTCCGCCCACGATCGCCAGGCCGAGGTCCAGGCGATGCTGGACGATCTGGGGGCTGGGTCGTTTGTGCAGGTTTTTTCGGGGGAGAACTTGGACTCCGGCGATGGTCGGGAGATCGTCGAGCGCTGCTGGGATCTGCGCGGGCTCAACCGGAAGTACGCAAAGTTCCTCGCCCGCTGGGAACGAGATTATGAACAGAGTGCGCCGGCGCGGCAGAACGGCCTCTCCCCGGCGGACTGTTTCGTCAAGACCTTCAGGATCTCTCACGAGTACAGCACTTTTCCCCAGGCCGACCCGAATCTCCCGGTCGAGCTCCTGCCCGAGGGCTGGCTTGGGGTTCGCGCCGCAGAATTGGTCAACAGCTTCCGTGCCAACCTGAGCGAGAAAAACGACGCCTTCATCGGGGAGACGATGGCCAACCCCAACGGCCGCGGGTCGACTAGGAAGGTACCCAGGTGACCGGCTGGAGCGGTAGTCCCCCTGCCTACTCCGAGATCCTCTACGAGCGAAGCGACTGGATCGGGCGGATCACGTTGAACCGGCCTCAGGCCTACAACGCCTACACGACCGACACGCTCGTCGAGCTGGCCGACGCGTTCCGGAGGGCCGGCTTTGACGACGAGGTGGCCGTCATCATCTTCACCGGCGCCGGCGAGCGGGCCTTCTGCACCGGCGGGGATGTCAAAGAGTACTCTACCCGTTACACCCGCGCTCCACGCGACTACTGGAAGTACATGGGGCTGTTCAGCGCGTACATCGAGAGCATCCTGGACACCGGAAAGCCGGTCATCGCTCGGCTCAACGGCATCGCGGTTGGCGGCGGGAACGAAAGCCATCTCGCCTGCGATCTTTCGATCATCGCCGAGCACGCCTACCTCGGCCAGGTCGGCACCGGCGTGGGCAGCGTCGCGGCGGGCGGCGCGACCCAGTGGCTGCCCATCTTCATTGGCGATCGTCGAGCCCGCTTTATGCTGATGACCAACCGCCGGATTCCCGCCTATCAGGCTTTGGAATGGGGGATGGTCAACGAGGTCGTCCCATCGGTCCGGAAGAACCGCGAATTCGTTGACCGTGCCTCACCGGAAGAGATCGCCCACGCGCTGAAAGGCGAGAACGGGTACTCCATCGACCTCACCAAGCTCGACGAGGCCGTCGACGCGCTTGCCGGCGAGCTGATTGACAAGTTCCCGGAAGCCATGCGCTACACGAAAGCTCAGGTGAATTTCTGGAAGAAGTTCGCCTGGCACCAGACCATCGACCACGCGCGAGACTGGTTGGCGGTTCATTTTGCTTCCTGGGAACCCGCCGAAGGCATGGGCGCGTTTGTCGAAAAGCGTTCTCCGCGATACCGGATGTTCCGCGAGCGGGCGGCGGCCGGGCTGCCGTCGGAGTTTCCCTGGGGAGCGTACTCGCAGCGTTGCTCGAACTGCGGCGCGGAGTTCCTTCCGGAGGCATTCGGCTTCTGCGGCCAATGCGGTAAGGCGTTGGACGGGCGAGGTCTCAAGCCATGAACGTTAAGGTGTTCGACGGCTGGCAGGGCAAATCGCTCGAGCAGGTGTTGGAGATCTGTCGAGAGCTGGTCGAAGATCCCGATTACCCAACCGTCCGGCGATGGCGGGAAGCGGGCGGAAAGGTCGTCGGGCATTTCCAGGTGTACTTCCCGGAGGAGATCGCCCACGCCGCCGGGATGCTGCCGGTGAAGATTCGCGGCGCGACGGTCGAGCCGCGCCAGGCGGAGGCTCGCTTCGGGTCCTATCTGTGCTCGATCCTGAAGACCTCGCTCGAGCTCGCCCTCAGCCAGCGCCTGACGCTGGACATCTTCGTCTCACACCCCATTTGCGACGCGGCCCGCAACCTGGCCGCCGTGTGGGGCCGGAACATGTCCTATCCCTGCCAGATCCTCTACCTGCCCCAGAATGCAAACTCGGCCCACGCGGCTGCCTATCTCAGAGATGAGTACGACCGGCTCCGGAGGGAGCTGGAGGCCATCGCCGGCCACGAGGTGGGCGAGTCGGATCTGCGCAAATCGATCGGCGTCTTCAACGAGAACCGGAGCTGGATCCGAGAGCTGTACCGGCTGAAACGCGAAAAACCCTGGTTGGTTTCAGCCGACGAGGCGTACGTCCTCCTGGCGGCAGGCGGGATGATCCCCCGGGAGGAGCATAACGAGCTGCTTCAGGTTGTCCTGCCACAGATCGAAGCGCGGCCGGCGCATCCCCAGGACCGGATTCGGGTGGTGTTCGAGGGCGGGTTCTGTGAGCAGCCCCCGCTTGATTTGCTGCGCACGATCTCGCGGTTCTGTTACCTGGTGGATGATGACCTGTTGATTGGGCTGCGTTGGATTCAAGAGGATGTCCGGCAGGAAGGGGATCCGCTCCAGAATCTGGCGGAGGCCTATCTCGAGCGATCGACCTACAGTCCGGTGCAGCACGACTTGCGCAAACCCAAGGAGCGGATGCTGCTCGAACGGATGCAGGCCGCGGGCGCGAAGGCCGCCATCATCACCGCGGCGAAGATGTGCGAGCCCGGCCTCGACGAGCAAGTCGCATATTCCAAGGCTCTAGACGAACAGGGCATCCCCTACTTCGTCAGCGAGTTCGAAGAGAACATGACCAGCTTCGATCATCTCGAGAT
>CAYHSI010000186.1:0-4610 GCA_964359225.1 uncultured Anaerolineaceae bacterium | reverse complement strand
TCATCCAGGGCGATGCGAACACTGCGGCCGCCTTGGCCGCTCTCGCGAACGCAGGCATGAAGAACACCCGGCACTTCGCCGACGAGTCGGGCAACCGCAACGCGACGACGTACACGAACAAGTCGAAGACCAAGCCGTCGACCGATCTTACTTCGCGGCCTCAGAGTTCATGCGCTACCTGATCGGGTTGGAAGCGGAGCCGGGCACCCGGCTCCCGCCGATCAGCGAACTCGCTCAGGAGCTCGGAATCAGTTCCGGGAAGCTGCGGGAGCAATTGGAGGTCGCCCGCGAGTTTGGACTTGTGGAAGTCCGGCCTAAGACCGGGATCCGAGTCCGTGGATACTCGTTTTACCCGACCGTGCGTACCAGCCTGCGGTTTGCACTCGCGCTGGACCCGGCCTATTTCGACCAATTCAGCCAGCTGCGGAATCAGGTCGAAGCCTCGTACTGGTACGAGGCGGTTGCGCTGCTCAGCGAGGCGGACAAAGAGGGGCTGCGCCAGCTCATGGCGCGGGCCTGGGCCAAGCTGGAAGGAGAGCCCATTCAGATCCCGCACCTGGAACACCGGGAGCTGCACCTCACCATCTACTCGCGGCTGGCGAATGCCTTTGTGACCGGTCTGCTGGAGGCCTACTGGGACGCCTACGAGGCGATCGGGCTCAACCTTTATGAGGACTATTCATACTTGAGGCAAGTCTGGACTTATCACGGCCAAATGGTCGACGCGATCCTAACTGGCGATGCGGAAGCCGGCTACCGGGCGCTCGTCGAACACACCGCCCTCTTGCGCAGCCGGCCCAAACCGCTGCTCTTCCCGAACGGGCCGGGCCCGCGGCGGGGAAGGAGGGAGGCGTGAGCGAGGTCCTTAGCCTAACAATGCCCACTGCCGTCGGAGAGGTGGTCAACGATTTCTCAATGGTTGTGGCGACCGCGAACGGCTCGGGCAGCCAGACTTCCAATATGGCCCTCATCCGGGCTCTGTTTCGAATGGGCATTCCAGTGAGTGGGAAGAACCTGTTCCCCTCGAACATTCAGGGACTGCCCACCTGGTATACGATCCGAGCCAGCAATTCGGGCCATACCGCCCGCAGGGACACGGTCGAGATCCTGGTCGCGATGAACGCGCCTACCTTTGCCGAAGACCTGGCCGATCTGGCACCCGGGGGCGCCTGCTTCTATGCCGACGATCTGCGGCTGCCGATGCAGCGGGAAGA
This sequence comes from uncultured Anaerolineaceae bacterium, assembly GCA_964359225.1. Lineage (GTDB taxonomy): Bacteria > Chloroflexota > Anaerolineae > Anaerolineales > E44-bin32 > JADFRG01. Next base: position 3,396 of record CAYHSI010000186.1, on the reverse strand, counting down.
CGTCGTGTTCTATCCGATGCCGATCAAAGAGCTTGTCAAGCAAGCCAACCCGCCCAAGGATCTGAAAGATTACATCGCCAATATGGGATATGTTGGGATCGTCGCGCAGCTGCTGGGGATCGAGTTGGAGGCCGTGGGCGGGGCGCTGGACACCCACTTCGGCGGCCGACAAAAGCCCATTGAAATGAATATGGGCATGGTCAATCGAGCGGCCGAGTGGGCGGATCAGAACCTGGAAAAGCGCGACCCCTATCGGGTCGCCCGCGACCACCAGACGGAGGGGAAGATCCTCATCGAGGGCAACACGGCCGGCGCGCTCGGCGCGATTTACGGCGGAGTGAGCTTCGCCTCCTGGTATCCGATTACCCCGGCTTCCAGCTTCGCCGACGCGGTCCGCGAGTATTTGCCCAAACTGCGATCCGACGGCCAGAACGGGAAGAATCCCTTCGCCGTCATCCAGGCGGAGGACGAGATCGCTGCGATCGGGATGGCGGTCGGGGCAGGCTGGGCCGGGGCTCGGGCGATGACTTCCACTTCGGGTCCCGGAATCTCGCTGATGGCCGAATACGCCGGATTGGCGTTCTTCGCCGAGGTTCCGGTCGTGATTTGGGACATTCAGCGGATGGGTCCCAGCACAGGTTTGCCAACTCGGACCTCTCAGGGTGACGTCCTGTTCGTCCGTTACCTTGGCCACGGGGATACGAAAAACGTGATCCTGTTCCCGGGTTCGGTTGCCGAGTGCTTCGAGTTTGGCTGGAGGGCGTTCGACCTTGCAGAGCGGCTGCAGACCCCGGTATTCGTGCTGAGCGATCTCGACCTGGGGATGAACCTCTGGATGTCGGACCCATTTGAATACCCCAACGCTCCGATGGATCGGGGAAAGGTCCTGAGCGAAGCCGACCTTGAGCGGCTGGGACAATTTGCCCGCTACCGCGACGTGGACGGCGATGGCATCACCTACCGAACGCTGCCGGGAAACAAGCATCCACTCTCGGCCTGGTTCGCCCGCGGCACCGGTCACAACGAGCAGGCGGCCTACAGCGAGCGCCCGGATGACTGGGAGCAGAATCTCACTCGACTGATGCACAAGGCCGAAACCGCTCGCCAATACGTTCCACACCCGGTGCAATTGGGGTCGGGAACCGAGAAGATCGGATTGATCTACTACGGATCGACTGACCCGGCGGTCCAGGAAGCGCTGGAACGGCTGGAGCAGGGCGGCCTGCGGCTAGACGCCTTGAGGCTGCGGGCGGTACCCTTCACCGGCGAGGTGAGAGAATTCATTCGCAGCCACGACGTCGTCTACGTGGTGGAAATGAACCACGACGGCCAGATGCACAAGCTGCTGCAGCTTGAAGTTCCGGAGTTTGCAACCAAACTGCGATCCGTGACTCACAATAACGGGATCTCGCTGACGGCCCGGTGGATCGCCACCGCGCTGCAAACCGCGGAGGAGGACTAAGATGGTTGCACCAGTCGAGACCCGCAAGCCAAAGGTCAACCTAGCCGGACTCACAAAGTCCGACTACACCGGGAATCCGACCACCCTGTGCGCCGGATGCGGCCACAACGCGATCTCAAGCCAGATTGTCAGCGCCGCCTATGAGCTCTCGATCCGGCCGCACGAGATTATCAAGCTCTCCGGGATCGGGTGCTCGAGCAAGAGCCCGGCCTATTTTCTGGGCAAGTCGCACGGCTTCAACAGCCTGCACGGCCGGATGCCCTCGCTGGCGACCGGCGCCCTGGTCGCCAATCGGACCCTGAAGGCGATTGGAGTCAGCGGCGATGGCGACACGGCCAGCATTGGCATGGGCCAGTTCATCCACTTGCTGCGCCGCAACGTGCCCATGGTCTACATTATTGAGAACAACGGCGTGTACGGATTGACTAAGGGCCAGTTTTCAGCGACCGCCGACAAGAATCAAGAGCTGAAATACGCCGGGTTGAATCCGTTCATGCCGGTGGACATTGCCTTGGAGGCGATTGCCGCCAACTGCGGATTCGTCGCTCGCTCCTTCGCAGGCGATCCAAAGCAAGTCACCGAGCTGATCAAGGCCGCCTTGAGTTTCGAGGGCACCGCGGTCTTGGACATCATCAGCCCCTGCGTGACCTTCAACAACCGGGATGAATCGACCAAGAGTTACGGCTGGGGCCGCGATCACCAGGAACCGCTTCACGATGTGACCTTCGTACCAAAGTACGAGGAGATCCAGGTCGAGTATGAGCCGGGGGAGACGACCGAGGTCCGGCTGCACGATGGATCGATCCTGGTCCTGAAGAAGCTCGAGCGGGACTACGATCCGACCCATCGGCTTGGTGCGATCCAGCTGTTGGAGAACTCCCGGGTTAAGCAGGTGTTGGCCACCGGCCTGATTTACTACAGCGCCGAGCAAGCCAGCCTACAGGATTCCGAAGGGCTGATCGAGCGGCCGCTCGCTGAGTTGCAGGAAGGTGAACTGCGGCCCACGAAAGAAAGCCTCGAGACGGTGATGGCGGACTTCCGCTGAGCGAACCGCTTTGCAAAACGCAGAGAAACCAACCAGCGTGATTGGGCGGGCGATTGCCCTGCTGCTCGGGCTGGCCTTTGTGGTCAGCTTGCCGCTTACTGTCCTCGCGCTATCCTGGGGCAGGGTGCTGTTCTCGCCGGAGCAGATGACGGACATCCTGGCTGCGGAGCTGGTGGACAGCGGTGCGCTGCAGCGAGCAGCGGTCGAGGCGTTTTTGCAGCGGAGTGGACCAGAGGGTGATACGAATCCCGAGGCCGGATCGCTGGATTTCCTTGACCGGCAGCAACTGGACCGGCTGGTTGAGACGCTCTTCCCACCCGAGTGGGTTCACGATCAGATGCGAGCCAACGTTGAGATCCTGTACGCCTGGATCGACAGCGATTTGGCTCAACCGGCCTTCCGGCTTGACATCCAGCCGCTGAAAGAGCGGCTGCAGGCAGGCGGAGCCCAGGAGCTGGTGACGGTAATCGTGGACTCGTGGCCGGTCTGCAGCGCGGAGCAGATTCAGCAGCTCGAACGGGAAATGGTCGTCGGCGGTGAGCTGCCCTCCATCACTTGCGAGCCTCCGGAGCCCCTGCGCAGCCGCCTGATCAATTCAGGCACCGAGCTGCTGCTCGATCGGTCCAGGAGCTTGCCCTCAAGCAGTCCGCTTAGCGGAGAGGCGTTAGCCACCGAGGACCAACAAGGGCTGACTGCGTTCAAGCGGGGTCTGCGGTTTCTTCGAGAACTGTCCGACGTTGGATGGATGCTGCCGACCTCCTTGCTTGGCCTGATCGTTGCGCTCGCAGTGCGCTCCTGGCCGGCGCTGTTGCGCTGGTGGGGAGCTCCGCTCAGTGGGGCTGGACTGTCCAGCTTCATTACGCTGCTCATCAGCCGAGGCATCATCGAT
>CAYHSI010000185.1:0-4631 GCA_964359225.1 uncultured Anaerolineaceae bacterium | reverse complement strand
GTTGTAGCGCGGGGCATTGTGAGAGGCGGTGATCATAATCCCCGCAATCGCCCCGAGCTGGCGAACGGCGAACGAGGCGGTAGGAGTAGGTACATCGGCGCTCGTGAGTGAAACCGTGAAACCGTTGCCGGCCAGCACTCGGGCCGCTTCCACCGCGAAGCGGTCCGATAAGAAACGGGTGTCGAAGCCGACGACCATCCGCCGCGGATCACCAGAGGGTTGGCCGCGCGGGACCCAATCTTCAGAGGCCACCGCATCCGCGATCGCCTGGCTCACCATCCGGAGGTTGTGGAAGGTGAACGTGTCGCCGATGACCCCCCGCCAGCCGTCAGTGCCGAAGTGAATGGTCATGCCCAAGCTCCAACGGGGTCATTATACTGAGGTCAAAAGGACCCCTATGCTAGAATGGCTTGGCCATGCCCCAACCGCTGCTTGAAGGCATCCCCGCCAAACCCGGCTGTTATCTGATGAAAGACCAGGCCGGGAAGGTGATCTATGTCGGCAAGGCGGTAAACCTGCGCAGCCGGGTCCGCTCCTACTTCCACGAGTCCGGTTCGGCCGACCGCAAGACGGCTGAACTGGTCGCGCGGGTCGCAGACGTGGAGTGGATCGTAGTGGCCTCGGAGCTCGAGGCCTTGATCCTCGAGATGAACCTGATCAAGCGCCACCGGCCGAAGTACAACGTTCGCTTGAAAGACGACAAACGCTACCCCTACGTGCGAGTGCATTGGGGGGATCCATTTCCCAAGGTCACCATGACCCGGCAGGTCGTAGGGGATGGCAGCCGATACTACGGGCCTTACACGAGCGTGTGGGCCGTCCACCAGACCCTGGACGTGCTGCGCAGGATATTTCCCTATCTGACTTGTGATCGCGTGATCACCGGGCAAGACCTGCGGGCCTGCCTGTACCACGACATCAAGCTGTGCCTTGCCCCGTGCATTGGTGCGGTGGAGCAGGCCGGCTACCGAGAAATGATCGCGGATCTATGCGGCTTCCTGGAAGGCCGGACCGAACCGGTGATCGAGCGGCTGCAAGCCGAGATGGCCCGGGCCTCGGGCGCGATGGAATATGAGCGGGCAGCTGCAATTCGGGACCAGCTGACGGCGATCGACCGAGTCATCGAAGGTCAAAAGGTGGTCTCCCGGGAGAACATCGACTCGGATGTGATCGCATTTGCCCGGGACGAGCGCAGCGCCTGCGTGCAGGTGTTCTTCGTGCGAGGGGGCAAACTGATCGGGCGGGAGTATTTCGTGCTCGAGGGCACCCGCCAGGCTGGTGACGAGGAAGTGGTTCGGGCCTTCGTCAAGCAGTTTTACGCCAATTCCAGCACCGTCCCCCAACGAGTGCTGCTGCCGCTTGAGATCGAAGAGGCCGCGATCATCGAAGCCTGGTTGAACCGCCGCAGCCCGGAACGAAAGGTAAAAATCACCGTCCCGCGGAAGGGGGTAAAACGCGAATTGGTGGAAATGGCGGCCGAGAATGCGGCCGAGACCCTCTCGATGCTGCGGGCCCGCTGGGAGGCCGATCGCAGCAAGCACGTGCTGGCGCTGGCCGAACTGCAAGCGGCGCTGCAGCTGGCCGAACCGCCGGTGCGGATCGAGGGTTACGACATCTCCAATTTGCAGGGAACCGCCGCGGCAGGTTCGATGGTGGTGTTCGAAAACGGCGCGCCGAGCAAAGCGCTCTACCGCAAGTACACGATCAAGTCGGTGCACGGACAAGACGATTTCGCCAGCATGGAGGAACTCATGCACCGGCGGTTCAGGCGCTGGAAGTCCGCGCAGGAGGACTCGCAGCGGCCGGGCGTCAAGCTCGATCGGGCCTTCGGGTTGCTGCCTGATCTGGTACTGGTAGATGGAGGAAAAGGCCAACTCGCTCGAGCGGTGGCGGTGTTGAACGGCTTTGGCCTGGCAGACCAGGTCCGGATCGTTGGGCTGGCCAAACGACATGAGGAGCTGTACCTGCCCGACCGGACCGATCCGCTGATCCTGGACCGGCGCTCGCAGGCGCTGTTCCTGGTCCAGCGAATTCGGGATGAGGCTCACCGCTTCGCCCTCGGTCACCACCGGACTCAGCGCAAACAGAGCGGACTGGCCTCCCAACTGGACGCCATCGAGGGGATCGGGCCGGCTCGCCGGAAGGCCCTGCTGAGGGCGTTCGGAGACCTGGACGGAATCCGGCAGGCGGAAATCGGTGAGCTGACCTCGGTGCCCGGGATCAGCCGACAGCTCGCCGAACGAGTGAAAGCCGAGATCGCCTAGGAAAATCCGCCGCGGCCGGATGGGCTGCGCGGATCCAGAACCGCGAGGGATGGCTGGGATGCGATTGGCCTGGATAGTGGATGACGATGACGAGATGGCCCATGCCGTCAGGCTGATGCTGGAATTGCTTGATTTCGAAGTCTCGGCCTACCGCCACGCCCGGGCTGCGGCCGAGAAATTGTTGCAGGGGCAGCGGCCGGACGTCATGATCCTGGACATCAACATGCCGGAAGTGACCGGGATGGACATGCTGGAGTTCCTGCGCCGTAGAACGGAGCTTAAGGACCTCCCGGTGATCATGCTGTCCACCGAAGCTACCGACATTCGGGTTGATGAGGCGATGCGGTTGGGGGCCAATGCCTTCGTCTTCAAGCCGGTGACCATCGAGGAGCTGGAAGCGGCGATCGGGCGGGTGCTTCCGGCGGCAGCCGGTTGAGCCCTATCCAGATGAGATTGACCAAAGGAGGAGCAAGCGATGCCGGTACGCAAAGCTGAGGCTGTCTGGCATGGTAGTTTCAAGGAAGGCCACGGGCACATGATGTTCGGGGAGGGGGCCTTCGAGCTGGATTACAGCGCGGGCTCGCGCTTCGAAGAAGATCCGGGCAGCAACCCCGAGGAATTGTTGGGAGCGGCGCACGCCGGCTGCTTCTCCATGTCGCTTGCTTCGGGCTTGAGCAAGGCCGGATTCCCGCCGAATTCCGTTCAAACTACTGCACAGGTTCACATCGAGAAGAAGGAAGCGGGCTGGACCGTGACCCGCATCCATCTCACCACAGAGGTCGAAGCTCCCGGGATTGAGGATTCTGCATTCTTGGAACTGGCGGATAAGGCCAAACAGAACTGTCCCATCTCGCGCGCTTTGGGCAATGTGGAGATCAGTTTGGAGGCCCGGCTAGCGAGTTGAGAGACTGCTTCCGAGAGGGGTTGGCGAGGGTCACCGGCCCTCGCTTTGCTTATACGCCCGGCATGGGCGTTGACTAGAGGGTGTAGGACCGCGCGGGCTTGGGCCGATCGCTGACTACACCTGCATGGCTGCCCGCACTAGTTAGGTAAGCGCTGCCTCGGGCTCCTCAATCAAATCGGCGACCTCCGTCGCCTTGTCCATGAACGTCTTGTGCCAATCCGCGTACTTCCAGAACCTATGTACCACGCCGTCGTGGACCCACTCGACCCGGACGCTCAGAACCTCCCCGTTGTGTTCCTTCCCGTACCGAAGGTAGTTTTTCACCGCTGGGTACGATGCTACGCCGATCTGTGACAGGAACTCCTCCGGCGTTGGTGCGTCGACCGCGTCGTCCACCTCGGAAAGAAGCGTCGCAACAGAGTCGATGAGGTCGGCAGGCTGAAGCACGTGCGCAGTGAGGTAAATGAGACGGCGACCCAGGGACTTCGCGAGATCGAGGAAGGGGCCAATGGCCTCCTCGGCGGGCCAGATGGCCATTGGGCCCTCAATGGAAATGCCACTCGGGTAGACTAGGAAATTGCGCGCCGCAAGCTCCTGGCGAGCGTGCCCGAGGAACTTGCCCATTTCGTCATGCGCTTCGGTCACGGTGGACTCCCTTCGAATCCCGCAAGGGGCTGTGTCAGTTCGGCGACGGCTAACGGTCGCGACCTTTGCGGGGCCGCAAGGCTCTCCGCATTAGCTTAGCGGGTGCTGGCGGCGTCCGTGCATCCTGCCTGCACTTGGGCCGCAGGCACAGGTGAGAGCGAAGCGATCAGGGATCCAGCGAGTGGTTATCCGGCCTCACTCTTGAGGATCATTCGCTGCGTCCATTGAACTTGCTTGGTCGCGAAGTCTCGAAAGGGGATCATTCTTATCAATCTGATAGTTGTCCCTGTAGTGAGCAATCAGCCCAGCCAACGTGTGCCGGATTTCCTCCGCAACTTCACTCTCCTTGAGCAACCCGATCCCGATTGCTCGAGCCACTACCTGGTCGCGCTTCAACAATGTGTAGGTTTTGAATACTTCACGGGCCCATCCATCGTGGAATTCATGGATGAAGTCTGAAAGCTCGCTCGGGCCGAGCCTTCCTTCTCGCCAATCGCGGAAGTGCTCCTCCAACTCAGAGAGGTAGAGCCCGAGCTCTCGATCGTGGGCAAGGCCGGCCAGTTGCCCAAATTGCTTGCGCATCTCCCTTCCATTCATCACGAGGTCACTTGACCATCAGTTAGGCCGGATAACGGCCTCGAGCTGCCTGTCCTGGCGTAGCCGCCAGGCTAGGCCAGGGAGTGGCCCGGCCAACCTATTATCAGCGGATTCGTGCACCCAGGCCGGGTCCGCTGCAGCGACTAGTTATGCGGAGAATCTCTTCTAACTCTCGAAGTACTGAGCATGTATCTCGGAAAGGTTCTCGTTGAACAACCAGC
>CAYHSI010000184.1:0-4640 GCA_964359225.1 uncultured Anaerolineaceae bacterium | reverse complement strand
CCCCTCCGCGACCGACCCGGTTACGACTTCGTCATCCAGGCTCAGGGTGGCGGCATGAGCATCACCGGACCCGCCGAGGGACCGCCCATGAAGGTCGGCGTCGCCATCGTGGACATTACCGCCGGGCTGTTCGCGGCGATCTCTATTCTGACTGCCCTGTACGAACGCGAGCGCAGCGGCAAGGGACAGTACCTTGACATTGCACTGCTTGACTCCCAGGTGGCCTGGCTGGCCAATGTCGCCAGCAACTATCTTGTTACCGGAGAGCGGCCCGCCCGGTATGGAAACGCGCATCCGAATATCGTTCCGTATGAACTCTTCCCCACCGCCGATGACTGGCTGGCGATTGGCGTGGGAAACGACGCGCAGTGGGATCGGCTGTGCAGGTTGGCCGACTGGGATGATTTGGCTTCGGATCGCCGCTTCGCAACCAATCCGAGCCGGGTCGAGAACCGCGAGATCCTGGTGCCTGTCCTCAATGAGCGATTTCGCAAGCGCACTTCGGATGAGTGGCTTGCTGCGCTGGAAGCGGTAGGGATCCCTTGCTCGAGGATCAACAATATCGACCAGGTATTCTCTGATCCGCAAGTCCTGGCCAGGGAGATGCTGATTGAGCTGCCCCATCCCACGGGCGGCTCGGTGAAGCTCGCCGGGTCACCTCTCAAGCTTTCCCGGACTCCTGTCGCCATCAGGCAACCCCCGCCTTTGTTGGGCCAGCACACGGAAGACGTGCTAAGCAAGTATCTGAATTACCCTGCCGATGACCTGGCCAAACTCCGGGAAGCGGGTTTCATTTGATCGCCGGCGCCAGAGCATCGCAGACCGCTGCTAAGATTTCGAATTCAGAGTCGGTCAGCAGGGGATTGATCGTTCCCATCCGCGCTCACCCGCTCATTCTCACACAGGTCTGCCCTCCGGGCGGACCGCGTCCCTCCCCGTGGAAGACACCACACCTCCAGGTTATAATCGCCGTCCCACCCAACTTTAGCGATGACCACTCCCGCCCCTGCACCCGAAACCAACAGCCCCAATCGCCGCAAGCGCATGCTGCTCATCGGCTGCGGCGCAGCACTGGCCTTTGCCTGCGTCGCGGCTGGCGGCGTTGGCGCGTTCCTGTACTTCCGGGACCGGCTGGGCACCGCCGAGGAGCCGGCGGTCGCCTACATCCTCGACACTTCTCCCCGGATGAATCTCTCCGGCGAAGAAGGCACCCGCCTCTCAGTCGCTCAGGCCATCCTGGCCGAGATCGTTCGGCCCGCCGACCCGACTTACACCACCGGCTTGCGGGTGTTTGGCAGCGGGGCCCGCCCCCAGCCCTGCGAGGATACTGACCTTGTAGTGCCTTTCTCCGCCGCAAACCAGTCTGCTATCGCCGATCGGTTGCTTGGACTGCAAGTCGGCGCGGCGGCCGAGTCGGCCTTGGCCGAAGCGATGCTCGCCGCCATTCGCGATCTGGACACCGCCCGCGGACCGCACTACATCGTCGTCGTCACCGGCGGCGCCGACTCATGCAACCCGCAAGCCGGCGAGCTGATCGCCAGCGAGGCGGAACGAGTCGGCATCAGTCTCGAGACCTATGTCGTTGGCTTCCAGGTCACCGAGCAGGATGCCGCCGCCCTCAAGACGATGTCCGAGGCCGCCACGGGGGCCACCTACTACGACGCACCCAACGCGGCAGCCCTGCGGAACGTGTTGGGGTCGATTCAGCGCCGGATCGAGCAGCCCGCCGCGGCCGCCGGGGACTACGACGCCCAGACTGCCTGCGACCATCCGTACTTTCCACTCCGCCAGGGTGCGACGTGGAACTTTAGCTCGGAAGGCTACGCGTATTCATGGACGGTCTCAGCGGTGAGCGGCGACCTTAACAATGCCACTGCCACGTTCGTCATGGACTTCGAAGGCGGCAGCACGAGCTTCGAGTGGACCTGCAGCTCCGACGGCGTGTATTCCTACGATGTCGGCACATTCACCGCGGACGCCCTGGGGACAGTCGGAAGCTACAGCGTCACCTCCCAGTCCGGCGCCCGCTTTCCGGCCGCCGCGGAGCTCGAGGCCGGGTCGAGCTGGACCAGCGAATACACCACAACGTTTGAGACGAGCGTGGAGGGGTTCAGCACGTCATTCACAACCCAGATTCAAGAGTCTCACAGCGCCGGCGCGGTTCAATCGCTGTCGACCGGACTGGGCACCTTCGACGCGATCCCGATCAGCACCACGACCACCAGCTCGTCGACCACCGACTTCGGGTCGTTCTCGAGTGCCTCCAGTTCCGTCTGCTGGTTCGCCCGCGGGGTCGGCATGCTCTCGTGCGACTCCGATTCGGAAGGATTCTCCTCTCACGTCGAACTGGTCAGCTACTCGGTCCCCTGAGTGCCCGGCTCCGGGCTTAGGGGAAGACTGCCAGACCGTCAAAGAGAACCACCAGCTCCCCCGCCTCACCTAGGCCGGCCATCAGCGCCACATCGCCTGAGCTCGGCTGCGGATCGGTCACCTGGGCTAGGACGATGCCATCCACCGCGAGTCCCAACTCGACTCCTCGGCAGGTCGCAGTCATGCGAAAAGGTTCGCCTGAGCGCACTTCGAACTCTGGCGCCTCGGCCCAGTCCAGCAGCCAGGTCGGCACGCCCCCTCGGACTTGCCAGACGCCGACCGCGCCGTCCCCCCGCACGGCCAAAGCGGTGAAGTCATCGAGCCCCCGCCAGCGACACAGGATGGCAATTTCGCCTAGCCGCGGGCCGGAGACCAGCTGGGTGGTCACCTCAATCTCAACGTCTTGCGCCTCCAGCCGGACGGAGTTCGAATACCACCGGACCCCCTCGGTGAGGACGGTGAACCGCAGCGACCCGTCGGCGTATTCCACGCCGCCATCCACGTCGCTCAGTACCGCAAACCCGCTCGTTGGGTCAGAGAAATCATCAGCTAGCAGCAATATGGGTCCCGACGGGAAGGTTGGCCCGCTGGCTCGGATCGCGGGCGAGGTCGCCGTCGGTCGGGACTCCGTGGCCGAGGGCAGGAGGATCGCCGCCAATCCGACTCCCCCGACGAGCGCGAGGACCACGAGCACAATCGCGGCCAGCGCCCACATCCAGCGCTTGCGCGGTCGAGTTGGCCGCGCGACCGCGGTCGCCGCCGGCTGACCCGCAGGTGGCACTTCAGGTTCCGGAGACGTGATCGCAGTCGCCGCATTCTGCTGACCCGCCGACCGCGGCGCAGGCCTCGGAGCTTTGATCGCAAGACTAAGGGAAGCTTCCGGATGCTGGCTCGCCTGCCGGATCAGCCCGGCAAACTCGCCGGCTGTCTGCGGTCGCTGGGCCGGGTCCTTGGCCATCGCCAATTGGATCGCCTCGTCCACCGACCTGGGGACCGAGCCGTTGAGGCTGCGTGCCGATGGAATCGGGTCGTGGATATGGCGCACGATCACACCGAGCGCGGTCTCGGCACTATACGGCGGCTCCCCAGTCAGCGACTCGAATAGTGCGACCGCCAGCGCGTAGATGTCCGCTCGCCGGTCGACCACCTCTCCCCTCCCCTGCTCGGGCGACATGTAGGCCGCGCTGCCGGTGGGCAGCCCCGCCCGGGCGTCGGCCAGCGCCCCGGCGATTCCGAAGTCGCTCAGGTAGGCATTGCCGAGTTCGTCGAGCAGAATGTTGCTGGGCTTGACGTCCCGATGGACCAGGCCGCGTCCGTGGGCGAAGTCGAGCGCCTCGGCGATCGCGTCCACCCAACGGGAGCCTCGGGTCAGTTCGGCCGGACCTTCCCGCAGGCGGCCGGCCAGGCTTCCGCCTTTCAGATACCGCATCACCAGGTACGGCTGTCCGGCATGCTCGCCGTAGCTGTACAGCGGAACGATCCAGGGATGCTCGAGCTCGGCGATCACCGCCGCTTCTCGGCGGAATTGGGCCAGAGTGTCCGGGTCGGGGGCCCGGGTCAGCACCTTTAGTGCCACCGTCCGCCGCGGAGCGTGCTGCTCGGCGACGAAGACCGTCCCCATCCCGCCCCGGCCGGCCGGGCCGAGGATTGTGAAGCCGGGAAAGCTGGGTCCAGCTGAAACGGGTTCCGGCATGGGCCCGCGGCTACGGGAGCCGGATCCGACTGACCGTGTCGGCCGCCTCGCTGGCGACCCACAGATCGCCGCAGCCCTCGCCGCAAGCCAGCCAGGCAAATGCGAAGGGGCCTCCTTCTACAGCGAGCGTCGTGCGTTGCCCGGCGGTTGCGACGTCGAGCCCGATAACCGAGTCACCGATCTGGTCGGCGACCCATAGTGTCTCGCCCTCGAAGAGCAGCGCCACCGGTCGACCTCCTATTGTGACCCGCTTCACAATCGAACCGTTCGAGCGATCGAGCGCGACAACCTCGCCGAGATCAGACAGAGCCACCCACAGCGCCGAGCCGTCGAATTCCAGAGCGACCGGCCCTCCTACGACTGGAAAAGAAGCAAGGACCTCCCCGTTCTCGGGATCCAAACGGGCCACACTCTCGCCCTGCTCGCTGGCGACCCAAAGGCTCTCGCCGTCCGAGACTAGCGCCCGCGGCCCGCTCCCCACCGGGAAATCGCCCACCACGCCCCCCTCCGCCGAGATCTTGGTCACGCTGCCGGCGAATTCATTGGCGGTCCACAGGAATCCATCCGCATAGATCAT
>CAYHSI010000183.1:0-4660 GCA_964359225.1 uncultured Anaerolineaceae bacterium | reverse complement strand
AAAAGGCGAACCAGCTGAACCAGTAGGACAGGTGGCCGTTCAGCCGCGGCGCCAGCTCGCCATCCGGCGACAGCAGGCCCTCCTCCGTGACCGTCCACTCCAGGCCCCTTTCGTCGATGACGGTGTCCGGCGTTGTCCCCGGCGAGAAGGCCTCATCGCCCCGCAGGAAAGCTCGGACTTCCCCTCCCGCATCGTAGGTCACGTTCCCGGCTTGCAAGACCGGTCGAAGCCGGTCTCCAGGTCCAAAACCAGGGTGTCCGGGTGTTGGCTCTGCCAGTGCGACCAGGAAGTCAGCACGACCGGCAGCAGGTAGCCGGCCTCGCCGGCTGGAATCATCTCGGCCTGATCGAGGGCCGGGATGCCGTCCACCGTCACACCGCCCCACAGGATCTCCTCGACCCGGATGCGGGAAGCCGCTTCATCGGTCAGAAAATCCGCGAAACGCAGATCGATAAAGCTCAGCAGCTGCCCTTTCCAGCCGGTGAACCCGGGCGGCGGGGCGAGATCGGTGCCTCCGTACCACTCCACCCAGGCGGGCCAGTTGGCGCCCAAGCTCTGTCCGCTCAACGCCTCTAGGGCCTCTACGGTCGAGGAATAGTCGACTCCAAGCGCCAATCCAATCTCGTTTGCGCGCAAGATTTCGATCAAGACCGCAATGAAACGCGGGTCGCGAGCTTTGAGCACGCCGGCCAGCGCCCTGGCGCCTGCTTCCCCATCACGCCCTCCCAGGTCGGCCAAGACCTGGGCGGTCTGGCTGTCGCTCAGGATTTCAGTCGGGGTGTCCATCTGTTCCTCAGCGGCCGCCTCGGTTGACGGAGGTTGGGCGGCGGTAGGCGCGGCGGCCGAAGGGACACAGGCCGATAGTCCAAGGACCCCGAACACAAGGATTGCTCGGGCCGCAGTGCTTCGCCTCATTAACATGCTCGCCCCCAGTCTCGCCACAAATGCTTAACTCTTTCTTACCGCGACCTTAGTGGCTGAATAGTTCGCCGCCTAGACCGGCCGGCAGGTCGGGGCAGGCCGAAAAAGAACCGCTCTCCGTGGATCGGAGAGCGGTTTCGGCAGTTGGCCGCTTGCTAGGCCGTGCGTGGAGCGGTGTCGGGGATTCGAGTTTACTTGTCGCCGCGGCGGGAGAGGGCGGCTTCCACCAGCAGTATTTGATCGCCGGCTCGACGGATCGTGTTCACCAACTCGGTCATCGTCGAGACTTCCTCGATCTGCTCCTCGGCGAACCAGCCCAGGAATTGCAATGCGGCGAAGTCCTTTTCTTCGGTCGCCATCTGCAGCAGGGCATTGATCTGATCGGTCACCCGTTTCTCCGAGTCGAGCGACAACTGGGCGGCTTGTTCGGCAGACTTGATTTCTTGGGTCGGACCCGAGAGGGCGGGGATGGCCACGGTGCCTCCGGCATCCAGGATGTAATGCACAAACTTGAGCGCGTGCCCCCGTTCCTCATCCGATTGGCGAAAGAAGAACCCCGCCAGTTCGGGGAGATCCTCTCTTCCAAAATGAGCCGCTACCTGCAGGTATTGGTTGGAAGCTCCTAGCTCGCTTCCGATCTGTCCGTTGATGGCTTGATTCAGCTTCTCACTGATTAACATGGGCAGTCACCTATTGGGATCTGAGGGTGCTCGGGCCCGGGAATGCGCTCGGCCCGCTCAATCATACCCCAGCGCCGGAGCGAAACTTCTCACGCCCGACACCGGAGGCGCTCACGGGCTGGCTCCCACGTACTCCAAGGCATACTGGGCATCCAGGTAATTCGGGTTGTAGTCCAGCGCCTCCCGAAAATCCGCGACCGCAGCGTTGAGATCGCCCAGCCGGAAACGGGCCCAACCCCGCCACAGGAGCGATTCCTCGGCCTTGTAGGTTCGGTACAGGGTTGTCTCCGCCAGGTCGATCACGTCCTGGAACCGGCCCTGGTTGAAGTAGGCGATGTAGGGGCCGAACTGGTAGCGGGTAAACCGCCAGGGTAAACCGATAGACAACGCATTGTCGAAGGCGGTGGCGGCCTCTCCGTAGCGCTCGAAGGTGATCAGGTTGCTCCCGAGATTGAACCAGGCGTACGGGTCCTGCGGATTGGCCGCGATCTCGGCCTGCGCCGTATCGATGGCCTCGGCCCGATTGGCGGCCGGGTCGGCATCGGTCCCGAGCAGCGCTTGGATCCGGGCATCGTCTCCGGCCGGATAGATGACGAGATAGACCCGGTTGAACGCCCGCCAGCCGTCGTCGAGCTCGGCGTACGAGATCTTACGGTCCGGTCCGCCGGTGCCAGGGTTGGTGTCCTGGATGATGAAAACCTGGGAGGCCTCGTCATAGCCGGTAAGGAGCAGATAGTGGCCGGCCCAGCCCCCGCCGCCATCGCCCTCGCCCAGAATGAAACCTTTCTCGACGATCACCGGAAGCCCGGCCGCCAGCAATCCCTTCAGCTGGTCGACGGTCCCGTCCACCCGGAAGTCGGCGTTGAGCCAACCGGCCTGGGTGCGGACGAAGTACACCAGCTCCTCGACGTTGACGTTTTTGTCGCCCCGGTCCGGCTTCAACAGATCGGAGATCGTAAACTGGTCACCGCTCCAGCCGAAGTTTCGCAGCCCGAGGGCCAGGGTGGCCGGGCCGCAGTTGTTCCAGTCCTGCTTCTCCCAAAGCGGCGCAGGTAGGGCCACCGAGGCCGGGAGCGGGGTCGGGGTAGCGGTGGGCGGCGCCGGCGAGGTCGGGCGCGGGGTCCCGGTCGGCAGCCGGATGGGGATCAGCTCGGCGGCCACGAATCCAGAGGGGGTCGGCACGGTCTCGCCCGGATGCAACCAGCCGCGCACGATCCCTGAGAACGAGTCCAGCCGCCATTCCAGATTGAACTGGACCGGCGGGATCCGATAGGTCAGCCACAGCAGCACGGCGGCCGCCAGGCCCCCGGCGGCAAACCAGAGCATCCTTCTCACGGGTTGGCGATTATAACAACCGATGGCTGGGTCGGGCCGTGAGCCAGTCCACCGCGCTTAAGGCTCTGTTAAGCCTTACTGGCTACCCTAGCCCTGTTGATCTGCGCCATAATTGGGCGCGGGAGGCGTTTGGTGAGTTTGACATCGATAGCAACTGCGGCCGTTCTCGGAGCGCTGACCGCGTTCCCGATTCTGGCACTCAGCTCTCTCGGCGAGCGGCTGGCCGGCCTGCCATTCCTGCCCTTCGACTTGTTCGACTGGATGGCCCGGGTCCTGCCCGGCGGCCTGCTTACGTTTGGGATCGACACACTGGTCGGCCTGGTCAACCTGGTGCAGCTCGGCCCAACCGCGGTCGTCGCCAAAGCTGCCGAGCAGGGATTGGCGCTGCTGCTGTTCGTGTCCATCGGTGCCGCGTTTGGCCTGCTGCTCGGCGTACTTGGGCGGCGGAAACCTGACCAGCTCAGCGGTTACGGAGTGCGCGGCGGGACGCTGCTGTTCTTCGGGCTGTGGCTGATTTCAGCCAGCTTGGGGTCGGCCCGGGCCTCGGTCTTGTTGAGCGGATTGTGGCTGGCGGTGCTGCTGGTTGGCTGGGGCTGGGTCCTGGCCTGGCTGATTCAGCGGGCTGGCCCGGCGCTGGCGGCCGAACCCTCCTCTCCGATCGGCCGGCGGGCCTTCATTCAAATCACGGCGGGCGGGGTAGGCGCGGTCTCGGTCGGCGCCTGGGGCCTGAGCCGGGTGTTCGGGCAACCGGAAGCTGCGGCCCCGGCGCTGGTTGTGGGCGACATCGTGGGCACAGTGGATTCCCCGCCGGCCGAAGTGTTGGCGGGCCGAATCGCACCGGCCCCTGGAACTAGAGCCGAGATCACCGCCAACGAGGCTTTCTACCGAATCGACATCAATACCCGCAAGCCGCAGCTGGATCCGACGAGTTGGAGGTTGGAGTTGGGTGGCCTGGTCGACTCGCCGCTCAGCCTCACCCTCGACGAGCTGCGGGCCATGCCGGCGGTCAGCTACTACCACACCCTTTCCTGCATCTCGAATCCGATTGGCGGCGACTTGATCAGCACCACCCGCTGGACCGGCGTGCGAGTGATGGATGTGCTGGAGCTGGCCAAAATGCGATCGAACGGGCAGGAGCTGTTCATCGAGGCCGCTGATGGGTTCTACGAGAGCGTCTCGATGGCGGATTTGCTGGACCAGCGCACGATCCTGGCCTACGAAATGAACGGTGCCCCGCTACCGGAGGAACACGGCTTTCCGCTGCGGATCATCATCCCCAACCGCTACGGGATGAAGCAGCCCAAGTGGATCGTTAATATGGAGGTGCTCGACCATGAAGGGGAGGGTTACTGGGTCGAGCGGGGCTGGAGCGCAGAGGCCTTCGTTCGAACGACCTCGGTAGTGGACGCGGTCGCCCGCGAGGCGGTGGATGAAGTTGCCGGTACGCTCCCGGTGGGAGGCATCGCCTATGCCGGCGGGTCAGGGATCAGCAGAGTGGATGTCCAGGTCGACGATGGGCCGTGGGCGGAGGCTCAGCTGCGGGCACCGGCCCTCAGCGGGCTAACCTGGGTCCAGTGGCGCTACGACTGGCCGGTTGTGAGCGGCCGGCACACCTTTCGGGTGCGTGCGACCGATGTCAGCGGAGACCCGCAGATTGAGACCCCGGCGGGCGTCCGGCCCGATGGCGCCACCGGCGTGCACGACTTCAAGATCACGATCTAGCC
>CAYHSI010000182.1:0-4662 GCA_964359225.1 uncultured Anaerolineaceae bacterium | reverse complement strand
CTCTTGATCGTGACGACTTCGAACGGCGATGAGGCCTTCGCTCAGCTGGCGCCGCCCGAGGTCGACTTGGCCGCCCTCTCTGCCGCCCTCGGCGATCCATTGGTGGGTGGCTTCGAGCTGACCCAGCTGGTGGACAAAGATGTCCAGAGTTTGCGCGAGGCGATTGTTCGCCTGTATCGGTCAGCTGGGCCGCAAGATGTGGCGTTGCTGTATTACGCGGGCCACGCCATCCAAGATCAGTTTGGCGAGATGTACCTGACGGCCCGCGACACGCAAATCGACGTGCTCGAAGCCACCGGCGTGCAAGCCGCCTTCCTGCGCGATCAGCTCGACAAGTCTCGCTCCGACCAGAAGGTCGTACTGCTCGACTGCCCGACGATCGCGGCCTTCGACGGCGCGCGCCAGCTGGTGGGCGGCAGTTCAGGGATCTTGGAGTCAATCGAAGGAAGCCGTCAAGGCCGATTTCTCATTTGCTCGACCGACCTTATCGGCGCGGCCCTCGAGGGCCGCCAGCTGAGCGGAGAGCCCAGCCGCAGCGGATTGAGCCAGCTGGTTCAGCAGGGCCTCACGACCGGCGACGCGGATCTCAACCTCGATGGACAGGTGACAGTCGAGGAGCTCTACGAATACATCTACGACCGCTCGGCAGCCAAGGAGCCCGCCTCCCGGGCCATGCCTCACCGGTCTAGTAGCCCGGATCTCGGGGAGATCCTGGTCGCGAAGAACCCGGTGTGGCGGCCGGTCGACCTCCCTCCCGAATTGCGAGAAGCGCTTCACAGTCCGCTGGCCTGGATGCGGCAGGGTGCGGTCCCCGAATTGGAACGTATGCTGACCGGCCAAAATAAGAAACTATCTTTGGCAGCCCGCCAGGCATTGGCCACCCTCACAACCGATCAAGCCCCAGAAATCGCAAGATCGGCTACCGCAGTGCTTCAGGCAAAGGTCCCTTCCGCGCCTGCCACTGCCCCGAAATCGACTCCCTCCCCACCGACGCCTGACACCACCCGGAGTAGTATTTCGCGGATTCCAACGCTTGGATGGCTCGCGGGCGGGCTTGTTCTGCTCTTCGCGCTTGGCCTGGTAGCCGGTGCTTCCGGCTTCTTTGGCCCGAAAGAGGAAGCACTTCCCACCGAAGCTGTGCCCAGTCCAGCGTCAGTCCAAGCCAGCCCGGTTGTGGAGACCGCGAGCAGCACCCCTCAGCCGGAGCCCACCCTGGCGCCGGAGGCACCGCTACCCGCGTCGATCGGGATGGTGCCCATACCTGCCGGCACCTACCCGATTGGATCGAACCTGGCGGTTGAGCTCGCCGCCTATTGGATCGATCAATTCGAAGTTAGCAACTCAGACTATGCGGCTTACTTGGATGAGACCAACCAGCCCCTTCCCCGCTACTGGGTCGAGGCCAACATTCCCGCCGAGATGGGTGACCATCCGGTGCGGACCGTCTCCTGGGATCTGGCCGACTCATACTGCCGGTGGAACGGGAAACGACTGCCGACTGAAGCCGAGTGGGAAGTGGCGGCACGCGGGCCGCGCGGGCTCCTGTATCCATGGGGGGAGCAAGAAGGGGCGGTAGAGCTCCCTCCAGGCGGCACGTACCCGGTTGGAGCGATCCTAACCAACCGGAGCATCTTTGGAGTCTACGACCTGGCCGGCAACGTCTGGGAATGGGTGGATGTACCGTACTCGCCGCTCCGGGAGGGCGAACGCATCTTGCGAGGCGGCGCCAACAACTTCCCGAATGACATGACCTATCGACTGATCGGAGATCCCGAGGACAGCACCACGGTGTCTGACGCCGGGCTCCGCTGCGCGGCGGAGGCCGTCGAGGTGCGGGTCGACCCGAACCTGTTCCTGACCGATGAATTCGCAAACATTCTGAGCGGATGGTTCCAGGCCGCCCAGCCGGTCCGCAATTACTTCTACGGCTACCATCCGACCGACTTCTACCACCTGCAGGTCAGCGCGCCGGATGATTGCCTGGCCGTGCGTCACGAGTTGAGTTTGGACAATTTTGTCGCTGAAGCCGATATCTTCCAGGCCAAGACCGAGACCGAGACCGGCAACTATCGCCATGGTCTCATCATTCGCGAGGCAGCTTCTGAGTTCTACGCCTTCACCGTCTCGCCGCGCACTCAGGTCTGGCAGATCACGAAAAACAGCCCCAACGGTCAGGTGATACTGGCCGAGGGAGTGGATGACTCAATCCGCGGTCTGACCCGGGATGAGGAGGACAAGCTGACAGTCATCGCCAACGGTCCCGAGCTGACTCTCTTCATTAATGGCCGCCTGGTCGGCCGGGCCTACGACGACGACTACAGAGATGGGAACGTGGGATTCATCGCCCAAACCGAAGATGAGACCTACGACCATTCACACTTTGATCGGGTCTTTGTTTGGAAGCTCCCCACAAACGCCGTCCCCATCACGGAGATCCCGAGCGGCGCCGAGGCTACCGCCAAGATCAGTGGGGCGGCCTGCGCCGGCTCAGTGAGCGGTGACGACGTGCTCGAAAGCTTCTTCACCTACACCGTCAAAGATGGTGACACCCTGTCGCTGATTGCCAACCTGTTCGGCCTCACCGTCGAGGAGGTGAAGGGCGCGAATGGAAGGCGGATTGAAGATCCGAATGTAATCGTGGTTGGCCAGGTGCTGATCATCCCGGAGCAATAGTTCGCTGGGATGACAGCAATCTCTTCGGTCAAAGGAACCCGAGATTTTTACCCCGAAGACATGGCCTTCCAGCGATGGCTGTACGCCTCGATCCGGGCAGTCTCTGAGCAGTTTGGCTACCAGGAGTACGACGGCCCGTTCCTCGAACGGGTCGAACTCTACGCTGCAAGATCCGGCGACGAGCTGGTTCGCGAGCAGTCGTTCGTATTCCCCGACCGCAGCGGAGAGCTGATCGCCCTCCGCCCTGAACTCACACCGTCCCTGGCTCGGATGATCGCAGCCCGCAGCAAGGTCCTGCCGCGGCCGATCCGCTGGTGGTCATTTGGGCCATTCTGGCGTTACGAACAGCCCCAGAGAGGGCGGTCCCGCGAATTCTTCCAGTGGAACATCGATCTCTTGGGTGTGAACTCGCCCGAAGCAGACGCGGAAATCGCCGCCATCGCCGCCGCCTTCCTGCGGCGGGTCGGGCTCGGCCCGGACGCGGTGCGGATTTTCATCAATAATCGCCGGCTGGCCGAATTGCAGCTTCAGGAAATTGGCTTCTCCGTGGACCAGCGGCCCGCAGTCTTTCGGCTCATCGACCGGTTAGAACGGTTGAGCCGGGAATCGTGGGAAGCAGAGGCCCGCCGCACGGGCCTGGAGAGCCGCCTGCTGGATCGGCTCCAGTCAACCCTTGACGACAGAGAGGCCTGGCGAAATTCGGAGGAACTGCAGCGCTTCTTCCGGGCCGCGGAGGCCCTCGGGGCCGCTCAATACTTGGAATACAACCCGAGCGTGATCCGCGGACTGGATTACTACACCGGAACCGTGTTCGAGGCCCGCGACGCGGCCGGAGAATACCGGGCGATTCTTGGCGGCGGGCGCTACGATGATCTCGTTTCGGCGGTAGGCGGTGACCCGGTTCCCGGGACAGGGTTTGCCATGGGAGATATGGTGATCCGGCTGGTGTTGGAGAAGTACGATGCCCTGCCGAAGCTGCGTACGAATCCGGCCGACTTGTTGATCGCCAGTTTTGAGACCGAGAATCTGGAACCCGGTCTGCAGCTGGCCGCCCGCTTCCGCCAGGCCGGCCTTCGGGTCGAGTGGTATCCGCAGCCCGACCGGCTACCGAAGCAGCTTAAATTCGCCGATCGCCAGGGAATTCCGTGGGTGGCAATCCTTGGACCGGAGGAGATCGGCTCCAATCAGGTGACGATCAAGGATATGCAGACGGGGACCCAGGAGCTGCTGGCGATTGACGAGGCCATCGCCCGAGTCAAGGTTTTGGTGGCTGCTCAGGCTCGGCCGACTGCTTGACGTTCGTCGGGCCAATCCGTAGAATCAACGCGTATGGTGCCTGTAGCTCAAGGGTAGAGCGCCTCACTGTGGATGAGGAGGCTGCGGGTTCGAAACCCGTCAGGCACCCCTAACGTAATGGTGCTGCCCGTCCCAACCGGCAGCGCCATTCGATTCGTTCAGGCGAACGCCCCGATTAGCCGGTACTCACGGGATCAGGCCATTGGTCTCCATGCAATCGTAGAGGGCGTTGTTGGCCAGGATGTACTGCTCACGGGCGGCCCGCTCTCGCTCGTAGGCCGCCTGCATCTCGTTGAAGTATCCAGGGTGGAAAGGCGCGAGGGCTGCACTTGTGTCGACGGGCATTCTCACCATGAACCCTCGGGCGGCTTCCGAAGCCTCAACCCAAGCTTCTATGGCCTCTCGCAAGGCATCTGCCTGCGCCAAACACGGCGACCACGACGGGCGACTGCTTCTCATAGTCCACAGAATTCTAAACGGAACACTGGGCTTCGCAACCTGAAAGACCTCCCAAACTAGGCGAAGGGTATACTTCGGCGCTATGTGAGCCTGCTCCGGTCGGATCGCCGTCTGTCTCTGTTGTACGCCGCAGCCGCGATTCTTGGTGTGGCCGCCTTGGCGAGCGCAATCCCCGGGGTGGAACCTCGGAGCGGCCTGCGGTTGGGGTTCACGGCTCTCAGCTCCGCTCTTGAT
>CAYHSI010000181.1:0-4666 GCA_964359225.1 uncultured Anaerolineaceae bacterium | reverse complement strand
CGGAGGCGAAGACGGCCAGTCCGATGGCCTTCCCGATCGTCTGGTGGGGCGCGTCCGCGGTGGAGAGCGGACGCCCGATCAGCCAACTCTGCCAGCTGCGGGCCGGCTGAATGGTAGTTTTCCGCCGCAGGACGGTTGTGCCGGAGTCGTTGTCGAGTGCAGTCATAGTGGCCCGCGGCTCGAGGAGCGAGGCGGCCGCGGGCAGTCGCGCATCCTACTCCCGGGTGGTACCGCTGTCAAGAATCCCTCATTTGGCGTGCCGGCTGAGACCAGCCAAAGGAGGGCCGGGTGATATACTCCCGATCCGCTCGGGCCAAGAGAGGATGACCCCAGGCAGCCAGCGAATGCGGATCGCAAAGGCGGTTGCCAGCACAGGCCTGGCCGCCGGGGTGGCCGCGATGGCCACCCTGGTACTGGCCGGACTCGGGTCCCGGCTGGTGTACGCGGGCCAGGTGCTGCCGGGGGTTCAGGCGGCCGGGATGGACCTGGGGGGACTGAGCCGGCAAGAGGTAGAGTCGGCCCTCGCCCAGACCCTCACCTATCCACAGACCGGCACGATCCTACTGCGGGATCAGAGTTCACACTGGATTGCCAATCCCTCCAATCTCGGAGTCGCGATCGACTTCGCTCAGATGACCGAGCAGGTGTTGGCGGCTGGACGAGGCGGGGGACTCGTCCGCAACCTATCTGACCAAGTCACCGCCTGGGACCAGGGCATCCAGCTCGCACCGGTGGTCACCTTCGACCAACGGGTGGCAGTCGATTATTTGCACGCACTGGCGGCGCAGATCGACCGTCCGACGGTCGAGGCCGGATTGAGCCTGAACGGCCTCGAAGTCGAAGCCCGGCCCGGCCAGGTTGGGCGGACTCTCGACGTGCTCGCGACCCTGGACATCTTGCAAGTCGCTTTCGAGGAGCTGCACGACGCCCAGCTCGAGCTTGTGGTCGATGAGCAGCCCCCACGAGTGCTGGATGTCACTGAGCAGGCCGCGCTGGCCGGGAGAATCCTGAGTCAACCGCTGACCCTGACCGCCGAGGACAGCGGACCCTGGGTCATCGAGCCCGAGGTGTTGGCCGGGATGCTTCGCTTCGAGCTTGTATCCGGGGGGGGCTACGCGATTCGCCTCGATCCGGCCAGCCTGGTCGCCTTCATCGAGCCGTTGGCACCTGATCTCGAACGAGATCCGCAGAACGCCCGCTTCATTTTCAACGACGACACCGGGCAACTCGACCTGCTGCAAGAGGCAGTGATCGGCCGCACGCTCGATCTGGCGGCCAGCATCCAGGCGATCCAGCAGGCCACGGCCACCGGCCAGCATGAGATACCGTTGGTTTTCCTGCTCGAGCCGCCGGCCGTCGGCAGCGAAGCTACCGCAGCCGACCTCGGGATCAGCGAAGCAGTGAGCGTGGTGTCTACTTACTTCGCCGGCTCAAGCCCCGAACGGATTCGGAACATCGCCACCGCCTCGGCCGCCTTCCATGGGCTCTTGATCGCCCCCGGCCAGACTCTCTCGATGGCTGAAGTTCTCGGGGACATCAGCCTAGACAAGGGGTACGCCGAAGCGCTCATCATCTACGGCGACCGGACCATCAAGGGGGTTGGTGGGGGCGTCTGCCAGGTCAGCACTACCCTGTTTCGAACCGCCCTCTACGGTGGGTTCGAGATTCTCGAGCGCCACCCGCACGCTTACCGGGTGGGCTATTACGAGCAGGGTCGAGGCTCCCCCGGCCCGGGCTTTGACGCCACCGTGTTCGTGCCGCTGGTGGACTTCAAGTTCACGAATGACACCCCCTACTGGCTGCTCTCTGAAACCTATGTGGTCGGCACCCAACTGCTGTGGAAGTTCTACTCAACATCCGACGGCCGCCAGGTGCAGGTGAGCGGAGCTCAGGTCTCTGGGGTCATCGAAGCGCCGAAACCACTCTACAAAGAGAATCCTGACTTGCCCGAAGGCAGAATCGAACAAGTCGATTTCGAAGCGGACGGCATGGACGTCGTGTTCACCCGAACGGTTACGCTCGGCGGCCAGACGCTGCACCACGATACGTTCAAGACCCACTACTTGCCCTGGCAGGCGATCTTCGAATACGGCCCAGGCACGCAGCTTCCCGAGGGGGTGATCGTCGAGGAGGAGGCCTGAGCGCCGTCTCCCCCGCGATGGTAGAATCGGCGCCCCCGTCTCAGGGTGAAGGATGATTAGCGAAGATCTGTTGGAGATCCTGCGCTGCCCAAACTGCGTTCAAGAACGAGAGGGCATGCTCAAGTTGGTGAAGGACACCTGGCTGGTGTGCCAGGAGCCGCAGGACTACTGCGGGCGAAAATATCCGATCCTAGACGATATCCCGGTGATGTTGATCGAAGAGGGGGATAAGTGGGTCTCCGTGGCGGAAGCGGATCTTCCGGTGCCCCCGCCTGAGAGCTAGTGGAAAGCCTTGAGACTCTACTTGCCGAGCTAGCCTCAGCTGACGACGCCCGGGCGGCCCGGGCGCTTTCTCAACTCCCCCAACACGGTGAACTGGCCCTCGACTACCTGCTTGAGCTGCTTGATTCCGCCCAGACTGACCACCGCTGGTGGGCGGCGGCAGCCTTGGCCAGCATCGACCACCCCCGTTCCCGCCGGGGCCTGATTCAGGCGCTCACGGACTCTGATTCTGGGGTGCGGCAGTGTGCGGCTGCCGGGCTGCGCCGGCTGCCCGCGCCCGAGGCGATCCCTGCGTTGATCGAGGCCCTCGGCGCTGCAGATCGGCTGTTTGCCCGGCTGGCCTCCGGCGCACTGGCCGTGCTCGGTGCGGAGGCCGTTTCAGCCCTGACCCTCGCGATGCGTTCAGAGGATCCGAGCACCCGGATCGAGGCTGCCCGCGCCCTCGGAGAAGTCGGGGACGGGTCGGCGATCCCCGCCCTGTTCGCGGCGCTCAGCGATCCTTCAGCGGTGGTTGTGCACCTGGCCGAGATCGGACTGGAACGGTTGGGGGTAGGAATGGTGTTCTTCGAACCCTAGCTATCCAAGCCCGACCCAGATCAGCCAGGCGCCGATCATCGCCAACCCGAAGACCAGCTTCACCACAAACGAAACTCCGTAACCCAACCCCATTCCGACCATAGCCCGGGCAGCTTGCCTGGCGTCCTTGCGGCGCAGGTACTCGGCGAGAAAAGTTCCGGCCAGCAAGCCGATCACCATCCCGAGCGGAGGGAGCAGGAAGAATCCCGCCGCTCCGCCGACCAGCCCGGCCAGGATGGACCAGGGTGAGGCCCCGGCTTTGTAAGCGCCGGCTCCACTGACCCAGGCCTCCGCGGCCGCGGCCAGCAGGCCGAGCAGCGTGATCAAGCCGAAAAGCCAGGGACCCGATTCTCCCCAACCGACAAAAAGTCCGTATCCGAGCGAAGCGCCCCAAATCAGCAGGACGTCGGGCACAAACGGCAGGAAGATCCCGAGCAGCCCGACGAGCATCAAAACGCCGGCCACCACCGTCAGCAGGCCTTCCATCAGGCGGCGGCCTCGATCCGCTCCAACCCTCCCATCCACGGCCGCAGGACGTCGGGCACCACGACGCTGCCGTCCGGCTGTTGATAGTTTTCAAGGACCGCAATCAAGGTGCGGGGCAGCGCCAGGCCAGAGCCGTTCAGGGTGTGGACGAATTCGGGCTTGGCTTTCGGCGTCCGCCGGAATCGGATATTGGTCCGGCGAGCCTGGAAGGCCTCGCAGTTGCTCGCCGAGCTCACCTCCAGCCACTCCTGGCAGCCGGGCGCCCACAGCTCGAGGTCGTATTTCTTCGCGGCGGTGAAACCTAGATCCCCGGTCACCATCTGGACCACCCGGAACGGGATTTCGAGGGCCCGGCAGACGTCGCTGGCATCTTCGACGATGCGCTCGAGCGCCGGGTATGAGTCCTCGGGGGTAGTGAGCTTGTACATCTCAACCTTGTCGAACTGATGGCCACGCTTGATGCCGCGCACATCCCGCCCTGCGGAAAACTTCTCTCGCCGGAAGCAGGGGGTATAGGCCACGTAGCCCAGCGGCAGCTGATCGAGCTCCAGGATTTCGTCTCGGTGCAGGTTGGTGAGCGGGATTTCGGCCGTGCCGATCAGCCAGAGATCCTCCTCAGCATCGCGGTAGATATTCTCGGCGAACTTCGGCAGCTGGCCGGCACCCCACATGCATTGCTCCTTGACCAGCGCCGGGGGGTAGATTTCGGTGTAGCCGTGTTGGGCGACATGCAGATCGAGCATCCAGGCAATCAGGGCGCGCTGCAGCCGCGCCCCGACGCCTTTCAAGATGTAGAAGCGGCTGCCCGAGAGCTTCACCCCTCGCTCGAAGTCCAGGATCCCGAGGCGGGTGCCGAGCTCCCAGTGCGGAAGCGGCGAAAAGTCGAACTCACGCCGCTGTCCTTCCTCCCGCAGCACCCGGTTTTCATTCTCGCCGGCCCCAACCGGCACGCTCTCGTGCGGCAGATTGGGCACCTGATACAGCGCGGCCTCCAGCTCCGCCTCCAGCCCCCGCAGGCGCTGCTCGAGCGCGTCGATCTCGGAGTTGACCCCCCGCATTCTCTCGATACTTGCCTGCCGATCGGCTCCCTCCAGCATGCGGCCGATCTGCTCGGACGTATCATTGCCCTGCTGACGCAAACCCTCCACTTGCTGAAGCAGCTCACGTCGATCCACGTCCAG
>CAYHSI010000180.1:0-4690 GCA_964359225.1 uncultured Anaerolineaceae bacterium | reverse complement strand
ACGATCCGCGGGAGTTCGTGCTGGTCAGCTTTGGGGGCGCCGGCGGGCTGCACGCCTGCGAGCTCGCCCGCGGGTCGGGGATCCGTACGGTCTTGATCCCTCGGCAAGCTTCCACCCTCTCCGCGCTCGGGATGCTGGTCGCCGATCCTACCCGGGATTTTGTCCAGACGGTGATGCTGACGGGAGAGACCCACTCGGCCGATCTCGCCGGGCAGTTTCGCGCGCTGGAGGCGGAAGGGAGGCGAATCCTTGAAGCGGAAGCCGTGCCCACAGAGCTTGTAGAGATAGTGCGCGAGCTCGACCTCCGCTACCGAGGTCAGTCCTACGAACTGACCGTACCTTTGAGCGACGAATTCCGGGCCGAGTTCGACCGGGCTCACCACCAGGCATACGGCTACAGCGACACTGCACTCCCCCTAGAGATCGTCAATCTCCGGCTGCGGGCGAGCGGTCAATTGGACAAGCCGCAGCTCGTCGAGGAAGCCCTGAGTCCGGCTGACCCGGCAGCGGCCTTCCTCGGTGGGAGGCAGATCCACTTAGGCGGTGTTGAGCCGGTCCGCGGCCAGGTCTCGACCTTCGACGGCGCGGCGCTCCGCCCCGGTAACCAAGTGACCGGCCCGGCGCTCGTCGTCTATCCCGACACCACCTTCCTGCTCCCTTCGGGGGACCGGGCGATGATGGACGGGTATCGCAATCTGATCGTGGAGGTCCAACCGGAATGATCGATGCGGCCGAGCTCGAGATCTTTAAGGGGCTGCTTACCTCTATTCCCGAGGAGATGGGGATCGGGCTGCGGCGCAGCGCGTTCTCGCCCAACATCAAGGAGCGGCTCGATTTTTCGTGTGCCCTGTTCGATGCCCGGGCCCGGATGATCGCCCAGGCCGCCCACATCCCGGTGCATCTGGGCTCGATGCCGCTTTCGGTTCAGGCCTGCGTCGAGTCGTTGGATCTGCATCCCGGAGATGAGGCGATTCTGAACGACCCGTATCATGGCGGAACCCATCTACCGGACATTACGCTGGTCTCCCCATTGTTCTTCACCGGAAACGATCGGCCATACGCCTTCGTCGCCAATCGGGCCCATCACGCCGACGTTGGGGGGATCTCCCCGGGCTCGATGCCCATTGCAACCGAGCTGAGCCAGGAAGGGATCATCATTCCACCCTCCAAGCTGCTGGTCGGCGGCGAGTTGAATCGAGGCATCTGGGATCGAATCATGGCAGAGGTCCGAACGCCCGATGAGCGGGCGGGCGACCTACAGGCCCAGCTTGCGGCCAACACGATCGGAGCGGCGCGGCTGCTCGAACTGATCGGGAAGTATGGGCTGGAACGAATCGAGCGTGCCTCGGAGGCCTTGCTCACCTACTCGGAACGGGTGACCCGTGATCTGCTGAGGGAGATCCCAGATGGGACCTATCGTTTCAGTGACTGGCTGGACGACGACGGCGTCGACCCGACTCCGGCCGAGATCCAGGTCGCGGTCACCGTCTCCGGTGACCGAGCCTTGGTGGACTTCACCGGCAGTTCCCCGCAGCGGCGAGGCGGTATCAATGCGGTGTATGCGGTGACGCTTTCGGCCGTCTACTACGTGTTTCGCTGCTTGCTGGACCTGGACGTCCCCAGCAACAGCGGCTGCCTGGCTCCGATCACAGTCGTCGCGCCGGAGGGCAGCCTGTTGAATGCGCGGCCGCCTGCCGCGGTGGCCGGAGGCAACGTCGAAACCTCGCAACGGATTGTCGACGTGCTGCTGGGGGCCCTTGCGCAAGCCTGCCCGGACCGAGTGCCGGCCGCCAGCCAGGGGACGATGAACAACCTCACCATTGGCGGCTGGGACCCGGAGCGCGGCCAGCCGTTTGTCTATTACGAGACGATCGCCGGCGGGCAGGGTGCCCGGCCGGGCAAGGACGGCGCGAGCGCCATCCACACCCACATGACCAACACTCTGAACACCCCAATCGAGGCGCTGGAGTTCGCCTACCCGCTGCGGGTACGGCGCTATGCAATCCGCCCGGGCAGCGGCGGCGCGGGGCGGTACCGAGGCGGGGATGGTGTGGTCCGAGAAGTTGAGCTGCTGGCCGATTCGGAGGTCACAATCCTCTCCGACCGGCGCCGGTTCTCGCCGTATGGGCTGGCCGGCGGTGAACCCGGCCAGCCGGGCGCGAATCTGCTGATAACGGACGAGGGCGCAGAACCGCTCCCTGGCAAAGTCAGCCGGCGGCTCAAAGGGGGCGCAAGGCTCCGGATTGAGACGCCGGGAGGCGGGGGGCACGGATCCGTACCGTGATCTCCAGGGGGAAAAGCCCCCTAGATTCTTTGCCACGGTTTGACTATCAAAAGTGGTACAAAATCATACCATCCTTGCATTTTGGCCAAATGGTATGATATTGTTCCATTGAGCAAAAAGGGCCAAATGGAACAAGAACGGACCACAACATGGCGAATAAGGTCGCCAAGAGCGCTAGGCGCAGCTCTCCGTGATGCTCGGAAGGAATCGGGGTTGTCGCAGGCTAAGTTGGCCCACATGCTGGGAACAACACGACACCGGATCTCGCGCCTGGAACGAGGGTACATCTCCGACCAGCTGGCTCTGACCCTCAGGATACTGGACCGGCTCCGAATCGACCTCGTCCTGGAGCGGAAGTGATCGACCTTTGGGTTTACGGAACCCATGTAGCGCGGGTTCTTGACGCAGGGAAAGGACGGCTTCGACTGCAATACGCCACCGAGGCGATCCGCCGGTGGGGGCTTGGCTCAAGGATCTTGACTGTCGCGGCGCCTCTGTCGACGACAGCGCTCATGCCGGCACCAACCGGAGCGCTGATCGAAGGATTGTTGCCAGAGGGTGGAGCATTAGACCGATTGCATGCCGCGTTCGGGGTACGGTATCCCGCGGAGCTTCTTCGATTGCTTGGAAGGGAGACCGTCGGGGCGGTGGTTGCGCTGCCCGAGGGTGAACCAATACCGTCAGGTCGATCGGATGCGCAGCCAGCCCTTACGGAGGGCGACGTGGCGGCGAGGCTACGCGGGTTGCCCGAGGCACCGCTCGGTGTTGCCCCAGCCACCAAAGTTCGGATTTCTTTGGCAGGTGCACAGCCGAAGCTACCATTGAACCGTCGCTCAGATGGGACTTTGCGCGATCCGACGTTCACCGAGCCGTCAACGGTGATTCTGAAGCCTGAGCCCACGGGATGGCCTCGCCTCGTGGAACTCGAAGCCTACGGACTAGCCGTGATGCGCGCGGCCGGTTTGCCGACACCAGACTTTCGCAAAGTGGAATTTGAAGGTATTCGTGTGTTGGAAGTCGATCGGTACGATCGCGTTATCGCGCCGCACGGTGCAGTAACGCGCCTGCACCAAGAGGATCTATGTATGGCAGTCGGTGCACGTCCTCGTGATAAGTATGCAACATCCCCGCGCAGCAACACCGCCCTGAGCCGGCTAGCTCGCGCGGTATACGACAACTCCCTTGAACCAGACCTCGACCTGGCCAGATTCGTGACGGCACTCGTTGTGAACGTGGCAATCGGGAATTGCGATGCCCATGCACGCAATCTCTCGCTAGTACATAGGGACGACGACTCCATCGAGCTGGCACCAGTCTATGATGTCGTACCGACCTATCACTATCCGAGCCACGAACGACGCTTGGCGCAGCCTATCAATACGAACGTCTTCATACCCGAAATGGTTTCGCAACAACATCTACAAGCCGAACTCGAATCGTGGAGGATACCGAACGTCGAAGGCATCCTCAGGGAATCGTTAGAAGCTGTCGAGGCGGCCCTCGCACGCTTACCGCCTCCGGAGAGTCCTGAACTCGAGAAGCTCTTTGCGAACCAGCGCATCTTTTCGTAGATCGGCGTGGCCATGGTTCGACATCCTGTCAGCATCTGCCTGGAAGATCCGATCCCAGGACCCTGCCGAAGGCCAGCTCAGCCCGAGACCGTTACGGCACGTACGTCGAGGACCTCCTGCAGGACCGGGCGCCACTCAAGCGCTGCCAGATCGGAATACAAGACCTGCCCGATGGACAGCACGGCGAGCAATCCCTCTCCAACCTGGGCGAAGCGCTCGACCATATAGCGCCGCCACGGGACTTTCAGGCCCATCGAAGCCGCTTCCCAGCTGAGGCCGCCATCCCGGCTTTGCTCGATCCGGCCGTTCTCGTCGACCTCGTCGGCCGGACCCAGGACGATATGGTCTGGGTCGGCCGGATCGGCCCACGCTGCTCGGCAGTAGCACTCGTAGCGAAGCACCCACGTCTTGCCGCCATCCCGGCTGAGGTAGAACCCCCCGCCTGTCGGTGCATAGACGAAGTCCGCCGAGGCCGGATGGCTGAGGATCGAGTGCACGTCGGGATGGATGTGCTGTGCGGGCGGTTCCTCGAACTTAGCCTTCCCCTGGCTCCCCTCGACGAGCCTCCATGTTCGGCCGGCATCGTCCGAGCGCAGCGCCCCTCCGACCTCCGCCGCGGCGTAGGCTCGCTGCCCATGGAAGGCCAGCCCGCGGATGCATCCGGACTCCGGCGAATAGGGCAGGAACCAGCGCCCGGCCTTGCGCAGGACAGCGATTTCCGGACAGTTTGTCCAGCTGGCACCGTAGTCCTCGCTGTGGAAGATGGCCGCTGGCTCCGTCCCGAGCAGCACCAGCCCGGGGACCTCGGGATGCAGGGCGACCCAGCGGGTATGCC
>CAYHSI010000179.1:0-4700 GCA_964359225.1 uncultured Anaerolineaceae bacterium | reverse complement strand
AACCGCAACCAGAAAGCCGTTCTGCATTTGCACCCTTGCCGTCGATTCCGTCAGTACATTGCTCACGCCGCGCGGCAAGCCAAAGTGCAGGGTCTCGCCGCCTAACGGATACTCGAGCCCCTGGGTCACCACCCCGGTGGCGTCACCGGCGAGTGGAATCAGACTCAACAGGTCTCCGGGCTGGCCGCCCACTTCGCCTCCGGGCGGACGCAGTAGCCAGGCGGTCTGATCGCTCGACCAGAGCCGGATTTCCAGTTCGGTGAGTCGGGGGTGGGCGAGCAAGAGCAGGTTGGCGAGACTCATGTCCAGCCGCCCACCCAGCGCACCCAGGACGACCACCTGAGCGATCCCCAATTCATGGGCGCGAAACAGCGCCAGCTCCAGGTCCGACTCATCCTTCCGCCGCGGCCTGCGCAGCAGTTGAACCCCAGCCCTTTGCAATTGCGGGATTTCGGCAGGATCAATAGAGTCAAAGTCGCCAACGATCGATTCTGGCATCAGCCCGAGTTGCCGACAGTTGCGCAATCCCCCGTCGGCAGCGATGACCCGGGCCTCCGCCCATCCAGCCAAGCGCGCTTTCAGCCTGGCCGGGTTTTCCAGTTCCCCATTGGCAACGACAATTGCTCGCAAAATGAAAGCCCCTCCTGGCAGAGGGGCCATTGCGGGCAGCGAACGTTTGCAATCCCTCCGCCGGCATGATCCGGATCAGGTTCGCGGGTCGAGGGCGTACCTGCCCTCCTCTCAGCCCGGCTGCCCCGGGCTCCCCGTTGCGACAATGCTAAAAGCTATTGTATCGGGTCGACCCGCCGGCGGTCAAGCCACGACCGTCGGCTAGTCAAGCGGAATGCGGGCGGCCTGAATCGAGCAGAGCGCATCGCCGCGGGCCCGACATTGGGTCTCCTCGACCATGAAATTGTGCCCGCCACTGACCCAGTAGAGCGACTCCTGGATCAACCCGACGACCAGGTGACAGCAGGGTGCTTCGGTCTGCCGGCCCCAGCAGATCGGGCAGCGCTCGACATTCCACCAAATCCGATCCGGAGTTTCCGATACATGTACCCGTTGGTCTGAATACCGATTGAACAGATTGGCGAAGGCCTTGGCCCCGGTGATCACTTTCATATTGAGCGGCAGCAGCCGAAAGGAGAGGTTGCCGTTGCCAAGATTGGGCGAGAACTCCTGCATCCCGTACTTGAAACAGACCCGGCCGGTTCTCAGTGCGAGGCCGCGCCCGCTCTGGGTGCCATACATCCGATCCAGCGATTCGTGGATCTCGCCAAGCTGCTCGAATGGAAAAGCCCGATCCAGCGTATTGGGTGGGTAATCGCCGATCAGCTGATCGAGGCTGGCCAGCCGGAGCACGGCGCTGAGCCCGCTTCGGCCAAGCACCTCCTCCATGGCCAGCAGCAAGATGCGCCCCATTTTGTTGGGGTAGTAATACCGCTCTGTCAATAGGTCAGTTTGAGCGAGTGAGGCTGGGAGCTACTTCTTCTTTTCTCCCATCTCCTCCAAGATGCTGTACAGCAGCTCAAGCAATACGTTCTTTACCGTGTCCCGCTTCGTCGCCACGCAGGGCAGCATCTTGACTCGGCCATCGAGCTTGAGTGCGATGCGCAGATCTTCGATTGCCCACGAGTCTTCCATGTCCTGCTTGTTGGCCGCCACGACATAGGGAGTCGGGGCATAGGCCCGGAAAGTCTGCAAGATCCCGCGGGCCTCCCGGAAGGTTTCCGGGCGGGCCGAGTCGACCATCACGATGAAGCCCAGCATTCCTTCGGAGAGGATCTCCCACATGAAGTCGAAGCGTTTCTGGCCGGGGGTGCCGAACAGATAGAGCACCAGCTCGTCGTCGACCGTAATCCGGCCGAAGTCCATCGCGACGGTGGTGGTTTCTTTGAGTCGCTCGGCCTCCGAGCTGATCTTGCGCTCGGTGGATACCACATCGATCTCGCTGACCGCTTTGATCAACTCGGTCTTGCCTGAGTTGAACGGCCCGGTAACCACCATTTTGACCGTCTGCATGCTTGCCTCGCGCCTACAGTGAGCGGATCCGATCGATGAGCCGGTTTACCAGAGTTGCTCGCTGCTTCTCGTCAACGGGTCGGAAGGATTGGGCCCCGCTCGGCAGCGGCATGCCCTCCGGCCGGATCACTTCCACCAGACCGGCCTCCAGCAGCGCATACACGATTTTCCGGATCTCAATGTCGGACATCTTGTTTGCCCGCGCGATCTGCCGGATGCTGTTCTTGGGATTGATATAAGAGACTACCTTCCACTCTATGGTATTGAGGTGCACGTTGCGTATATTCGCGCCGGGGCGCTCGACAAAGGTCATGGCCATGTCCAGATTGGGGATTTCGTCGGCGAGGGCCTCGACTTCCTTGATCCGGCGGGAGCCCTCGATGATGACATTTTCCAAATCAAGCCGGATCGTGATGTGATCATCCGGAGGTAGGACATCGTTATCGAAGCGAAAAAACCCGTCGATCCACGAGAAGAGCCGGTAGACAACCTCCAGTACGTAGTGCTGAATGCTCGCCAGGATGTCCTGCTGCGACAGGTAACCGGCGTTGATCAGCAGCAATCCGAGCTCCTTGTCGGATTTGTCTGCCGCATTTTTCTTGATCAGTTTGGACTGTTCGGGGCGGACCTTGCCGGATTTCGTGAGAACGCCCAGCAGGGTACCATCTTCGTTACCCAGCTGGGCGTGGATCAGCTTGCCTTCTCGGAAGGACACCCAGGCGGCCACATTGGGGCCTTCAAGCGTGAGGGTCCCTGTCTTGTGGGCAAGGTTGACAAGGTTGAAGATTTGCACGACGCTGAAATCGCGCAGGTTGCCTTTGAGCGCCATTCACGTTCTCTGGACCCAACCCCCCGGGGATAGAGTCCGCCGATTATACCCTAGGGGCCTTGAGCGACAAAGCAGGCCATTGGTATGAGCGGTCCAAAGGAGCTATGGACGCCAGCCCCCGAGCAGCGAGCGGACATTCTGGAGGGTGACCACTGCCTCCGGATCGAGCGCGACGACCCGGTCCCGCAGCCGATTGGCGGCTCGCCGCGGGGCAAAACACAGGATCATTTCGACGCTCCCACCGAATCCTCGTCCGAAGATCTCGGTGGCGCCCCAGCCCTCCCTGCGCAGCGCGTCGGCGATGGCGGACCCGCGGGCCGCGCTGTAGATCCGGACCAAGGCGTGACTGGGGAGGACCCGACTCTCGAGGCTGAGGCCGATGACGTTACCGGTGGCGAACCCGGCGGCATAGGCCAAGAGGTTGAGCGGGTTGGTCAAGGTAGTCAAGAGACCCACCGCACCGAGCAAGAAGAGTCCCGATTCGGTGAAGCCCAGCAACCAGGACACGAGCGGACGCCCGCGGGTGATGGCGAGAGTCCGCAAGGTGGCAAGCGTGAGGTCGGCCGCCCGCAGTCCGAATAGCAGGGCCGGCACCAGAGCCGGAGGCAGGCTGCTCCAATCGATCGCGGGGAAAGAGAGGGTCATTCGCAGTCGCCCTTGGCCGCCGCGCTCAAGCTCGCCAGAACCCGCGGTGGAGCGGCCGAACCTCTTCGACGGTCAGGAAAGAGTCCGGGTCAGCCTGCAGGACCTTCCGGCGGACTCGGTCGATGTCCCGCCGGCGGACGCTGGTCGTGAGGATGGCGACCGTGCCGTCCTTGCCGCGTCCGGAGAGTTCGGTCACCCCGTAACCGGCTTGGCGGAGCGCGTCCGCCACCGCGCTCCCGCGCTGGGAGCTGATGATCCTTAGATGACCGTGGCCGATCGCCAGCCGCTCCTCGATGACAAGCCCGACTACGGTACCGGTGGCAAAGCCTCCGGCATAGGCGACGAGGTTGAAGAGATTCTCAAGGTGGCTGAGCACGCTGGTGACTGCGATCACCCACAGTGCCGACTGGATGAACCCGGTGAACCAGGCCGGTGCCCGCCGGCCGCGCACCACGAACAGCACCCGCAGCGTGTCGAACGACATGTCGAACACCCGGAGCAGAAAGATCGCCAAGGGCAGCCACTCGGCAGGAATCGCGAATCGGTCAAGCATCGCAACGGTCCGGACAGGACGGAAAGGGAGTTCTCATAGGTGA
Source organism: uncultured Anaerolineaceae bacterium (assembly GCA_964359225.1). Lineage (GTDB taxonomy): Bacteria > Chloroflexota > Anaerolineae > Anaerolineales > E44-bin32 > JADFRG01. The sequence continues at coordinate 608 of CAYHSI010000179.1, read as the reverse complement.
CCTCTACGGGTGAATGAAGCCGCGGAAGTTCGAGGGGACGCGGGCCTATGCCTCGCGAACGCCTTGGAACAAATCCCGCTCGACAGGACCGTTGCTCGCCGGCGGGTGGGCCCGCATGAACGTGTCGATCGTTCCGAGGCGTTCCAGGCGCCAGATCAGCCCGGCCAGGCCGCGCCCGGCGGGGCCCCAATCGAGCTGGCTGGCGTGGCAGGCAGTGGCCTGGCGCTTCAGCTCGACCACCGGCCGGTAATTGACCCTGGCGTGGATTGGAAACTGTTGGCTGGCAATCTCGGAGAGATCGATATCTTGATTGCGGCCCATCCGGCGCGGATTGTGGCCGATCATCCTCAGCAAAGCCATGCTGATTCCGGCGAAACGGCGAGAGAATGTGCTGAAGTAGAGTTTCTGCGGCTGGAACGGAGGTCCGGCCTCCGGGAATCTGCTGGAGTCGCCGGCGGCCTGGAAAGCCTCGACTGTTGCCTGGTGGGTGGCGATATGATCGGGGTGCCGGTACCCGCCGGCAGGATCGAAGGTGATCACGACCTGGGGCTTGATCCGCCGGATGTGCCCGGTAATTCGCCCACTTACCTCCTGAAGGTCCGCTCCTG
>CAYHSI010000178.1:0-4707 GCA_964359225.1 uncultured Anaerolineaceae bacterium | reverse complement strand
CCAGTTCCCAGGCCAACACCTTTCCCCAGCTGAGCGTGTCGAACGGGGTCCAGGGTTCGGGATCGAACTCGACCCCGGTCAGTCCCAATATGGTGAACTCCAGCCCCTTCGACCCGGAATGGGTGTCGAGGTAGGCGTTTACCCCGGCCGCGTAGGCCTCTAAGAGCTCGCGGTCCTGGCCATCCAGGGTCTCCGCTTCAACGGCCGCGGTCCGGTGCCAGCCAACCGTTCGAATGTAGCGGTCTCGCGGCAAGGCAGCCTCTCCCAACACCTCGGAGAGCCTGCCGCTTCCGATTCGGCGCTGGAACTCCATCTGCCAGAACCGATCCTGGGCATGCACAAAACCCTGGGCCATGAAGAGGTCATGTTCGCTCGAAGCGTAGATGTGAGGAATGCCCATGGAATCCCGGTAAACGTCTACAGGCGCGCTTAGACCGGGAAGGCTGATCGCCCCTTCGACCTGAGGGAAAGCCTGCGGGACGACCAAAAACCGAAGGGCCGTCAGAGCGACCCCGATAACCGCGGCAATAACGAGCAGGGCGACAACGACCCTTAAGATGAGGCGCACTTCAGGATCCTCCGGGGGATGTCCCGATTTCTAGCACTGAACCCAGGGACTGTCAATTACCGCAATTGCTCGCCGCTAATGGGACATATGAACCTCTTGTCACGGCGAAAGAGCCGGTGAGACTCTGTCTGCAACATAAGGTCACGCAACCGATGGCGGTCGGCTGCGGCCGCCCCATGCAATCCGCCATCCAGCCAGGATTCGACGCGAGCAGTATGAGAACCAAAGAGCGCGAGCTGAAGCCAAAGGTTCTACTCACCTCCGAAAGTTTGCAGGAGCAGCTCGCCGCGTTGCGGGAGGCCAACGGCCGCTTAGAGCACTCAGAGGCACAGCTGAGAGAGGCCCTGAGCGGGTTCCAGTTGGCCGCCGACGGCTCGTTGGCCGGGCTATTTATCTTTCAGGACGGTCGGTTCAGCTACGTGAACCCGGCCTTTGCCGAGATCTTCGGCCTGGAGAGGCAGCAGATCTTGGACGAAGTGCTCCCGGAAGACCTCGCCCACCCGGACGATGCGCCGAAGTTGAGGGAATTCATCCGCCGTCGGTTGGAAGGCGAGACGGCCTCGGTCCGATTCCTCTACCGGGGACTCAGAGCCGATGGCTCGACTGTGCAATGCGAGGAGTTCGGGCGGGCAGTCCAGCTCAATGGTCGGCCGGCCATTGTCGGAACGGTGCTCGACGTGAGCGCTCGGGAAGCGGCCCAGGAGGGCCTGATCGAATCGGAGGCACTCTTCCGGGGTGTTGCGGAAAAATCACCCAACATGATCCTGATCCTGCAGGCCGGCAGGATTGTCTACGCCAACCCGGCCAGCGAAGAGATCCTGGCGTACCGGAGATCTGACCTGCTGTCGCCGAAGTTTGACTATGCGGCAGTCAGCGCGCCTGAATGGGCCGCGGAGCTCAAGCAGCGGCTGGCCCAACAGCTGGAGGGTGGCGAGGTCGAGGTGTTCGAGTTTCAGATCGTGCGCCAAACCGGCCAGCTTGCGGATGTTCTACAAATCTCACGCCTCATCAACTACCAGGGTAAGGTGGCGATCCTGCTGATCGTATCGGATATCACCAGCCGCAAACGGTCCGAAAAGGAGCGGGAAGCGCTGCTGCTCGCGGAACAGGAGCAGCGTCTGCTGGCAGAGACCCTGGCCCGAGTCGGGCTGTCTCTGAGTGCCAATCTCGAGCTGCCCAGTCTGATGGACCTCATCTGCCTGCAAAGCATGCATTTGTTCGGAGTAGGCGGGGCTTATGTATGGATGGTCGAGGGGAGCGAGATCGTTGGCTTCGCAGGCCATGGCGCAAGTCGGGCCGCGTTTATCGGCCGCCGGCTGCCGCTGGCAGATCCAGGGACACTCGCGGCCCGGGTCATCCGGGAACGCCGCCCGATGTACGTAAACCAAGCCCAGAGTTCCAATCTAATCAACCCGGAGCTGATTCAGGAGTTTGACACGAAGGCGATCCTGGGCATGCCGCTGATGGTTGGCGGCCGGGCGGTGGGCGCGCTGATGCTGCTGGACACCGAAAATGAGAATCGGTTTGGAGAACATGATATCGAGCTGGCCGGAGTGTTTGGGAGCCACCTGGCAGTGGCGGTTGAAAACGCCCGGCTCATCGAGGAGACCCAGCGGCGGCTTAGATACGAGACTCTGCTCAAAGAGGCTATCGGCGTCTTCGCTTCCACGTTGGAAGTGAAGGCGGTGCTGGGCCGGCTGGCGGAAAAGCTGTGCCAGGCGGTGGACGCCACGAGCGCCTACCTCTGTGACTACGACGGGGAAACGAAATCGGGGAATGTGTTGGCGGAATACTACACGGAGCATTCCTCCGCGGAAGAACGCCAATCCGACCTGGGAGCCACCTACAATCTGCCGACCGAGTTTCCAGGTAGGCTGGCCGCGATGGAGGCTGGCCAGGCCCTGGTCCGGCAGGTGGGTGACCCAACTCTGGACGAGGTCGAGCGAAAGCATATGCAGCAGTTTGGGGCGAAGGCGACGTTGGCCATCCCGGTCAAGGTGGGCGGTCAGCTGATTGCCTACGCAACGATCTGGGAGAGCCGCCGGGAGCGTAGCTTCGAGGCAGAAGAGATCGAGCTATGCCAGGCCATCGCCCAACAGGCGGCGATCGCGATTGAGAGCGGAAGGCTCTACGAGCGGGCGCAACGTGAAATCGCCGACCGGCAGCGCGCGCAGGAGGCGCTGCGGGAGAGCGAGGCGCGCTATCGGGCGGTGGCCGAGTCGGCCTTTACCGGCATCACCCTGCTGGATACCGAGAACCGATTGACCTTCGTCAATCCGGCCTTCGCCGAGCTGCTCGGCTATCAGGCAGAAGCTTTGCTGGGGGTCTCGCTGGCCGACTTGATGGAGCCAGAACAATTCGCCAAGGTTCGGGAACAGGCCCGCGCCCACGAACGAGGTGAACGCAGCCAATACGAGTTGGTCTTGCGCCGAAGGGACGGCAGGACCCGCAGCGTCCTGGCCTCGGGCGCGCCGATGCACAACGCCCGGGGCGAGCACATTGGGTCGGTGATGGTCGTCACCGATATCAGCGATCTTAAAGCGACTGAGGAGGCGCTTTCGGTTGCGATGGTGCGAATGGAAGAAGGGCTGCAGCGCACCCGCGAGCTGATGGAGACCGAACAAGCCCTTCGCGACACATCGGCGACCTTGAGCGGCACCCTCAATCTGGATGAACTACTGGATCAGATCCTGGAAAACGTCGGTCGGGTAGTTGGGCATGAGACGGCAGACATCATGCTGCTGATCGATACCGAGGATGGCAAGCGCGAACTTAGGGCAGTACGAGGGCGCGGCTATGCCGAGCGCGGCCTCTCGGAATGGTTGATGCAGCTTCGAGTACCCTGGGAAGAGATGCAGAATTTCCGCAAAATGGAAAAGACCGGAAAGCCGATTGCCGTGCCGGACACCCGGACCTTCCCGGGCTGGGTGGAACAGCCGGAAACCAGCTGGATCGGTTCTTACGCCGGCGCGCCGCTGCGCCGAAAAGGGAAAACCTTTGGCTTCTTGAACCTCAGCAGCGAGTTCCCAGGCACCTATCAGCAGGCCCATGCCGAGCGGCTGCAGGCATTTGCCGATCAGGCCGCGATCGCGATTGAGAATGCCCGGCTGTATGCACAGGCTCAGGCGGAGATCGTGGAGCGGGGACGGGCCCAGGCGGCGCTGCGCGCTTCGGAGCAGCGCTATCGGAGCGTCTTCGACGGAGTGCAGGACGCCATCTTCGTTGCCAGTCTCAGCGGTCAAATCCTGGAAGCGAATCGGCAGGGGTGCGAATTGTTCGGCTCCGATCGAGAGAGCATCTTGAAATCCAACGTCCGGGAGCTGTTTCCGAATGACCTAGAGGCCCTGATCCCCCCGAACCAGGGTCCAGGCACCCGCCCCCTATCGCCGACTGAGACAGTGGCCCGGCGCCTGGATGGGAGTTCGTTCGAGGTGGAGATTACCTCCCGGCTGCATGGCGTCGGCAGCGAGACCCTGGTACTGGTGGTGGTGCGCGAGATCACGGAGCGGAAGCGGGCTCAGGCGGCAGAGCGCGGCTTCGCCAAGATGAAAGAAGAGTTCGTGCTCAGTGCCTCTCACAGCCTGCGCACTCCGCTCCACACCTTGAAGGGTTATCTCGAATTGCTCGGATCCGGCAAGGTGCGTGAGCCGGAACGGGAGGCGGAGTTCCTGGCGAACGCGATGGAGAATGCCCAGCGGATCGAAAAGATCGTCCACGAATTGCTCGACGTCGCGCAGATGGAGTCGGAAGCCGGTCAAATCCGACTGGAGAATGTGCCGGTCGGGGATCTGATCGGTTCGAGTTTCGAGAGCCTGGCGGGCTTGGCACAAGAGCGCAGGATCCGGCTGGTCTTCGAGAATGACCGACCCCATTTGAGGGTAGAGGCCGATCGACGGCGCTTGAGCCGCGCCATTGGGGAGGTTATCGAAAACGCAATCAAGTTCTCGCCCGAAGGCGGACTCGTGACCGTGTTGGCAGTGGAAGACAACGGCTTTGTCCGATTCCGGATTTCCGATCAAGGCCCCGGGATTCCGGAAGCGGGACTGGTTTCCCTGTTCAGCAATTCGAGCACAGGAGACAGCGGCGAAGTCCCGAGCCCGGGACTTGGCCTGTACTTGGCTCATGCCGTGATCGATGCC
>CAYHSI010000177.1:0-4770 GCA_964359225.1 uncultured Anaerolineaceae bacterium | reverse complement strand
GAAGCCAGCGTCAGCTGGTAGCGGGCAAAGAGATCGGCGTCCTGCACCAACTGTTGGTCACCGGCCAGCGCCGCCAGCCATCTCAGCTCTTGCTCCATCTCATAGGCCAGCTGCCACGCATCCGCGTAGCGGCCCTGGTTGAACAATCCGTCGATGGCGATCAGTGCCTCCGCCGACCGGACGATGGTGGCATTGCGCTGAACTTCGACATCTGCCAGCGGATCGTAGCCGAACAACTCAGCGGCCTGGGCGACGACCGTTGCACTGGTTTCCCGGGCACGTAGGGCGAAAGCGTCCTCGTACCTCAGTGTGACCTCGGCGAGTGGACGGGAGCCGGGCAGGCCTGGATCGACCTGCAGCCTGACCATCAGGACCTGGGTGTTTCCGCTTCCCATGTCTTGCAGGTTGACCTCGGCGCCGGATTGCGGCGGAGTCCCTTCGTAACCGGTGATGCTAACCAGGCGCACTCCGGGCATGGTTCGCAAGGCGACCCGGACATCATTGGCCGCCCGTTCGACCAGGCCCTCGACTTCCTGCCGGAAGACCTTGTCCATCTCCAGGGCTGAATCGACAAAGTGGTAAGCGCCTCGGCCCTGCTGGGCCAGGGTGGCGAGCAGTTCGTCGTTGAAGTCCAAACCCAGCCCGATGGTTGAGAGATAAATCCCGCGCTGGTTGAAAGCCAGGGCTTCGCGGGCGATCTCGTAGGAGTCAGTGACGCCCTGGTTGGCAATGCCGTCGGTGAGCAGGATGACCCGATTGTTGCGGCGGATGTCGAAGGTCCGGTCGACCTCGGCGAGGCCGAGCATCAGGCCCGAGTGTAGGTTCGTGCTGCCTCCGGGATACAAACTCTCGACCGCGCTGCGGATCCAGCGGCCGTCGCCCACCGGGCTCGATGGCCAGAGCAGATACGCCTCGTCGCTATAAGTGATCAGAGCCACCCGATCCTCGGGTTGCAGACTCTCCAAGAACACCATTAGGGACTGCTGCAAGAACGGCATCTTGTCTGGCGTATCCATCGAGCCGCTGGTGTCGAGCACCAGGGCGAGGTTGAGCGGAGTGCGAACCGCCTGCTCACCGCTCTGGGCCTGCAGCCCGATTTGCAGCCAGACCAGGCCGCCGGCGGCCGGGATCTGCGAATTGCCCAATCGCAGGTCGAGGCCGAGCGGCTGATCGATCGGCTCGGGGAACCGCTGCTCATAGTAGTTGAGGTATTCGTGCAAGCGGATGGTGTCGGCCGGCACGATGGCGCCGCGATTGATCGCGGCCCGGCTGTAGGCCTTGGAGGTGTCCTGGGCCGCCGCGCATCCGCTCAAGACAGCTGCCAGGACTATGAACCAGATCAGATTGAGGGGAGAAGTTGTTCTGCGGGTCATCGGGAGCTCCTTTGCTCAGTTGGATTTGTGTTTCGGCCCTATCCTGCCTGAGGCCCGGTGCACTTCAAGCGGCAGCTGTGTTACATTCGCCGCAACAGGTGTAGCCCCCGCTTCGAGATGAAGTCTTTCGGCGAGCTGCTCTCCGAATACATCGAACAAACCGGCGTTAGCGACGCGGAGTTGGCCCGCCGACTGGGGATTAGCCGGCAGACCGTTTTCCGCTGGCGGGAGGGACTGACTCAGCGGCCCCGACACCGGCAGGACGTGCTGCGGATGGCCGAGATGCTCCGGCTCTCGCCGCCGGAGCGGGATCAGCTTTTACTGGCTGGCGGATTCCCACCGGATCAGCCGCAGCAGGCAGCCCGCCAGCTGGCCGAGGGAAGCAAGGCTGCAGGCACTGGCGAGGATGTGCCTGGCCGGCCGTCTCCCAGCGGCGCTTCAGCTCCGGTTACATCGCCAGGGCAGCGAGCCTGGCAGGCCCTCCGGCAGCGGTGGCGGATCGCAGTTCTTGGACTGGTACTTGTTATCGTGATCGCGCTCGGGTTTCCGACTGGTTTTTGGGCACAGCTCGCCGCGGATTTGGGTCTGGCCGGATCACGACCGGATGGGGAATTGAGACCAGCCGCGCCGGGCGAGACGCTGGTGTTGATCAGTCCGTTCGTCAATTACAGCGGGGGTCAGGCGGGATTCAACGTAGCGGGCCGGCTAAGGGAAGCTCTCGAGCTGGAGTTTGAGCAGGCCGAGCTCGATGGGGTTCGGGTCGAGGTTCCTGCTGCCAGCGTCCAGGATGAGGCGGCCGCCCTGGAACTAGGTGACCAGTTGAATGCTGTGCTCGTGGTGTGGGGCGAGTACGACAGCGGGCGGGTGGTCGCGGTGGTGACGGGGGCAGGCGGCGAGCCTCCCTCCGATGGTCAGCAGCGGCGTTGGTTGATCACCTCACCAGGCGAACTCAGTACCACGATCAATTCCGAGCTGCCTGACGAGGTTCGCTGGATGGCCCTGTACATCTTGGGGCAATCGCACTTTCAGGCTGGCAGACTTGTGGAGGCCGAGGCGGCCTTCAATCGGGCGCTTACGATTCCCCCACGAGACCCGGAGACCCAAGCGGTGGTCTATTACTACCTTGCACTGCTCGAGAGCAAAGAGGAGTCTCCGGAGCATAGCAAGGTCGTCGCGCTTTACAGCGAAGCACTCGAGCTGAGGCCGGAGCTGGCCTCGGCGTTCAACAATCGCGCGGTGGCCTATATCAATCGTGAGTCTCCTGGGGACTTGGAACGGGCCGAGGCTGACTTGCGGGCCGCGCTCAGTCACGAGCCTCAGGATCCCACCCTGCTATTCAATCTGGCCCTCACAACAGCCCGCCAGGGGCCGGAGCATCTTGCGGAGGCGCTCGATCTACTGGAGCGGGCTGAGCAGCTCAAGCCCGAATCGCCCGGCATCCAGAACGGCTTGTGTTGGTTCTATTCGTTGGCCGGCAGCCCACAGCAGGCTCTACCGTACTGCGATCAAGCCGTTCAGCTTGATACATCTGGGTTGAGCAATGACAGCCGGGGGTTGGCGCTGGCGTTGCTCGGCCGTCACCAGGAAGCGATCTCGGAGTTCGAGGCCTTCTTGGAGAAGTTGCAGGAGCAGGACCCCGAGGCGCATCAGCGATTTGCGCCCTCCCGTCAGAGTTGGATCGAGGCGCTCCGGTCCGGCCAGAACCCATTCGATGCTGCGACCTTGAGTTCGCTGCTGGCGGAATGAAGGGCGCTGGGGTTTAGGTTAGGGCCGTCGCCAAGCTGGCCGACGCGACAACCAAGTACCCAAGGGTCGGTTTCCTAACAGGCTTTTCTCCCCTAAACTGAGATCACGAAGCTGAGGGAATGGTCATGATTCGAAAAGCAAGCACCATCGGCATACTGCTGATGCTGTCCGCCTGCAATTTGCCTTTCAGTACCGCCCCGGGGTCGGAGGCCGAGGCGACCGCGGTTCCGACCGAACCGGCAGAACCGATCGAGGTCACCCAGGCCGGCCCGCAAGCCACACCTGAGGTTGGCGAGTCCATAACAGAGCCGTTGGGCGCGGCGATCGTGCACTTCGAACCCGGCCAGCAGTTCCTGGTGACCAACATTCAGATGGTCAACCAGAATCTGGGCTGGTCGATCGGCGGCCTGGAGGGCGCCTCCGACCACGTGCTTCGAACCGGGGATGGCGGGAGCACCTGGCGCGATGTGACTCCGCCCGAGCCGGCCCCCTCGGAAACGGAGGCTGGCCAATCCGCAGTGGGCTATTTCCTGGATTCGCAGGTCGGATGGGTGACTTACTACCGGGCTAGCACAGAGCCGAGCCCCGGGCGCTTGCGAGTGTGGTCCACTCAGGATGGTGGAGAAAACTGGACCGCCAGCCAACCGGTCGATCTTGAGTTCTTAGGCACGACCGACTACCCACCCGCGCTCGGATTCGAGGATGCGGAGAGCGGTTGGCTGCTGGCAGCCAACGGTCCCTCCGGGATGCACCGCTATCCGGTCTACCTGCTGCGGACCGTGGACGGCGGTCGGAATTGGGAGATCGCCATCGATCCGTTCACCGGAGGCTTGCAAAGCTGCCATAAGAGCGGGATCGTCTTTGCCGATCGGCTCACCGGCTGGGCCACGGTGGCCGAATGCCCGATCTCAGCTCCGGAGCTCTCCGTAACCAGCGACGGTGGCCGGACCTGGGAATCCGTGCCGCTGCCACCGCCGGACAAGCGGCCGACTCTATTTGAGACCGAGCTGTGCGAGGGACACTCGCCCCAATTGCTGTCCCCGACCGAGGGCGCGCTGGGGGTGAGGTGCAGCACCGGGTTGTTACTGAATTACTTCTACCGGACCGATGACGGCGGCAAGACCTGGCAGAGTACCCTGTATCCGGGTGGAACGCTGTGGCTGTCCGGCCCGCGGACCGCCCTCGCCCTCGGCCAGAAGATTTACCAGACCGAGGACGGCGGCCAAACCTGGGAGTGGATCAAGACCGTCCAGTGGGACGGCCAGTTCAGTTTCGTCAACGACCAGGTCGGCTGGGCGGTGGCTCGATCCGGCGATGCCATTGCGCTGGTCACCACCATAGACGGGGCGATCAACTGGCACCTGCTCAAACCCACCGTCGCGCCCTGAGCCCAATCCACTAGGGTTCTCTCCTCGTTTATACTCGAAGGCCACAGTAGCCCTCTCGCCCGGAGGGGAGAGGGCTTTTCTTTGGCTTGGAGACGGATTCGACCGAGTGATTGAGAGCGAGAGGATGACCGCGGCAGTTTCGGTTCAAGATCTCTCCAAGACCTACATCGTGCACGAGCGCTCCAGCGGAGTGCGGGCCGCTTTACGCGGCTTGTTCCGCCGCGAGAAGCGGGAGGTCAAGGCGGTCCAGGCCATTAACTTCG
>CAYHSI010000176.1:0-4787 GCA_964359225.1 uncultured Anaerolineaceae bacterium | reverse complement strand
AGCGGTTGGAGGATTATGTTCCCCGCCTCGAGACGCTCACCTTCCAGGCCGAACTGGGATCGATGCTAGACAAGTCGCGACGGATCGAGCGGCTGGTCGAGCGGCTGGCGGATCCCTTTAGATTGACCACCAGCGAGCGGGGGACCGCGCTTCGGGCTGCCCGGCTGTGTAAGGCCGACCTGGCGCCCCAAATGGTCAAGGCCATGACCTCGCTCCAGGGGGCCATGGGCCGCTACTACGCGCTCCAATCAGGAGAACCGCAAGCGGTGGCGGAGGCGATCCTCGAGCATTATCAGCCGCGCACCACCGGTGATGAACTTCCCAAGAGTGGGCCGGGCGTAGTCTTGGCGGTGGCAGATCGGCTCGACAGCCTGATCGGGTTGTTTGCGATTGGGGTTCAGCCGACGGGCACTCGAGATCCATATGCCCTGCGCCGGGCCGCCCTCGGGGTTGTTCAGATTCTCACCGCTCAGCAGCGAAACTTTGATTTGCGTATCGGTCTCGGCTGGGCTTTGGAAGGCCTTGGCCGAACGGCCTCGGAGCAGGCTCTGTCGGACTGCCTGGATTTCATCTCCGCCAGACAGCAGCGCCTGCTGCTGGGAGAGGGGTGGCCGCACGACGTCATCGAAGCGGTGCTGGCCGAGCAAGGCCACAACCCCCATGGCGCGGCGCTCGCGGTCGTGGCCTTGGCCGGTCGGGTCAACCAGCCCGATTGGCTGAAGATCCTGCAGGCCTACGCCCGCTGCGTCCGAATTACTCGGGACATACCGGGTCTCCCGAGCTTCTCTCCGGATCGGATCGTCGAACCCGCCACCCGCGAGTTGCATACGGCCATCCTGGCCGCTGAGCAGCAGCCGCGCCTGACCGGCTCAGTGAAGGATTTTGTTGAGGCCTTTCTCCCAGTGATTCCCGCAATTGACCGGTTCTTCGAAGAGGTGCTGGTGATGACCGACGAGCGCGCCTTGCGGGAAAACCGGTTGGCTCTGCTGCAGCGGGTCGTGAAACTGGCCGACGGCGTCGCCGACCTTTCGAAGCTGGAAGGTTTCTAGCCAGCAGGATTTCGGCTATGATTCCCAACCTGACTCTGGGAGTGTGAAATCCGGCCTCCGCTTGAGTCTGAGCGGGCCCGAAGTTAGCCACCGATGAGCGTAGTTGAGGAAGTCAAAGACCGAACCGATATTGTCGAGATCATCGGCCAAACGGTCCGGTTGAAGAAGTCCGGGAAGAACCACACCGGATTCTGCCCATTCCATCCCAACACCCGCACTCCCGCCTTCGTGGTCTTCAGCGAGACCGGCACCTGGCGCTGCTTTGGCGCCTGCAATGAAGGCGGGGATGTCTACAAGTTCCTGATGAAGAAGGAGGGTTGGGACTTCCCGCAGACTCTCCGCTACCTGGCGGATCGGGCCGGCGTGGCGCTGGAGACCCGCTCATCGGAGCAGGAGGCACAGGAAGAGGCGAATGCCGGCTTACGCGATCTGCTAGAGGCGGCCGCAACCTATTACCGGAACAACCTGCTCCACAGCCCGCCGGTGCTGGAGTATTTGCACAACCGGGGCCTGCAAGACCCGACCTTGGAGAGTTTCGGGATCGGCTATGCCCTCCCCGGCTGGGAGTCGACCACCAGTTACCTGTCCGGGAAGGGGCACCGCCAGCCGGACCTGGTCGAGGCTGGCCTGGCCATCGCCCGGGAAGCCGGCGGACACCACGACCGCTTTCACAATCGGATCATGATCCCAATCCGGGACGCCCGAGGCCGGATCACCGGATTTGGGGCACGGGCGTTCGATCCGAAGGACGAACCCAAGTTCCTCAACTCGCCTCAGACCGGCCTGTTCGACAAGGGTCGCCTGCTGTTCGGATTGGACAAGGCCGGCAAGGCCATTCGGACGGCCGAGCAGGCAACCGTGGTAGAAGGCTACCTGGATGTCCTGGCTCTGCATCAGGCCGGTTACCAAAACGTGGTTTCCCCGATGGGCACCGCCCTAACCGTTGAGCAGCTTCGGATCCTGAAGCGCTATAGCCGCAACATTGTTTTGGCGCTGGATGCCGACACGGCCGGAGACCGCGCCACCCTGCGCGGCCTCACGATCGCCCGGGAGGCAATGGACCGTGAGTCGGATCCGGTGTTCGACTCGCGCGGGCTGGTGCGCCATGAAGGGCGCCTGGACGCCGATATCCGGATCGTCTCCTTGCCGCAGGGCAAGGATCCGGATGAGCTGCTCGCCGAAGACCCTGGCAGCTGGCCAAAGCTGGTTGCCGCAGCGAAGCCGGTGGTTGAGTATGTCATGGACCGGTTGCTGGCAGATCTGGATCTCGAGGATGCAAAAGCGAAGGCCCAGGTCGCTCGGCGGGTGCTGCCGCTGATCGAAGACGTGGCCGACTCGGTTGAACGGGAGGCTTATCGCCAGAGCCTGGCCCGCAGGCTCAAGTTGGACGAGCGGGTCCTCTTAGGACTTAGAAGCCCTCCCGGCCGCGCCGGGCGCAGGTCTGAGCCGCCCGAACTGCCTCCGATATTCCGCACCCGCTGGACCGCGGCCGAGCGGTTCTGCCTGGGGTTATTGTTGCGGGATCCAGAGCTCACCTACTGGATTGACCGCAAGCTGCATGCCTTGGAGCTGGAGGGGCTTTCGCCGCTGGACTTCTATTCGACCGACTCGCAAATCATTTTTCAGGCCCTGCGGTCCTCCCTCGCCCAGGTCGATGAGGAGCCGAGCCAGTACTGGCGATCCGTTCTGGACGGCTCGACCCTGGCGCAGGCGATCTCGATCGTCGATCAGATTGAACAGGTCGACTTCGACCGGCCGCGGGTGGTTGAAACAGTATCGGCGGATTTCCTGCGATTGCGCAAGCGGCGGGTGGAGAGTCTGCTGGAACAACTAAGTTTCCAACAACAGACGGTGCAGGAATCCGAAGAGCCCGGCGATCAGATGCGTTATCTGACCCAGGAAGCCCAGCAGCTGAGCTCCCAGAAACGCCGGCTGGAGGCGGCGCTAGCGGCACGAAGCTAGCCTCCATGGCCAACCCGAAGCGAAATCGCTTGCCAGAAGACGGCCTCGAGCCGGACGACGAACAAGAGCTCGAAGAAGGCCTGGGGGCGGACGAGGCCCTGGACACCGTCGAAGGGGAAGTGGTTGACGTCGAGCCGGACTTCGACGAGAGCGAGACCAGCGACGCCGAGCAGGTCCTGGCCGAGCTGCCGGAGACCGGGCCGCTCTCCATGCCGGCCGATGGCACAGATGATCCGGTCCGCCTCTATCTCAAAGAGATTGGACTGGTTGAGCTGCTCAGTCCGGACCAAGAGCTCTGGCTGGCGGTGCGGATGGCGGCCCCGGCCCGGCTGGACGGTGGGATCCATGCGGAGGACCACCAGTCGGAAACAAGTTCAATCCAGGCCGCCCACCTGGCGATGTTTGAAAACATGCGGATCGCATGGAAGCGACTGGAGGAGGACGCCCGCCGGAGCAAAGAGTCAGCCCCAGATCTGATTCTGATAGTGGAAGAAGCCTCCGAGCTGTGGGATGGCTGGGAGAGCGATGCTCCCTCGTATTTGAGGGCCTGGCTGGACAACGGCAAGTGGGGGACCGATCCAGCCTGGGAAGGTGTCGCTCGGAACGCTCTGGACGCCTTCACCGCTCTCTACGCAATGCCCCAAGCGATGAAGGCCCGGCTCATCGATCGCTTGGAGAAGACCAAGACCATTCCGGTCGCCCGGACCTACCAGCGCTGGTTGCCGGACGCAGAGGCGCTCCTGGCAGAGCACCAGCGACTTGAGGAGCTGGCAAAGGAATCCCAAAAGGCGCTGATTCGGGGCAACCTGCGCCTCGTTGTCAGCGTCGCCAAGCGCTATATCGGGCGCGGGATCGCCTTCCTGGACTTGATCCAGGAAGGCAATATTGGTCTCTTAAGGGCGGTCGAGAAATTTGACCCGGCCAAGGGCTTCAAGTTCAGCACGTATGCGACCTGGTGGATCCGCCAGGCGATCAGCCGGGCCATTGCCGATCAAGCCCGCACGATTCGAGTTCCGGTTCATATGGTCGAGACGATCAACAAACTGACCCGGGTGCAGCGAATGCTGGTTCAAGAGCTTGGTCGCGAGCCAACCTCCGAGGAACTGGCATTGGAGATGGAGTTCCTGGAGCCGGCCGATACCACGGCCATCCGCATGGCGGAGATTGAGGGTTCGCCGCTCGATCCGGGGATCGACCGTCGCTGGCAGCGCGCGGCAGGTAAGGTCCGGCGCATCATCCGAATTGCCCAGGAGCCCATGTCGTTGGAGACTCCGGTTGGATCCGAGGAATCCAGCCAGCTGGCCGATTTCATCGAGGACGAGACCCTACCGGAACCCGTAGACGCGGCTTCCAAGCAGTTATTGAAAGAGCAAGTGCAAAACGCACTCTCGGTGTTGACCGAGCGCGAGCGGCAGGTCCTGGAGATGCGGTTTGGCCTGCACGATGGGAAGGACTACACCCTGGAGGAAGTCGGTCGGTTCTTTCAGGTCACCCGCGAGCGGATCCGGCAGATTGAGGCCAAAGCGCTCCGCAAACTGCGCCACCCGACCCGCAGCCGCCACCTGCGAGACTACCTTTCCTGAGGCTGGCTTCCCGCCCGATCTGCTGGCCGACCCGCGAGTCGGCCTTTTCATTTGTGGAGCCCCGGCTGTGATATAACGTTTCCCGCGCGGCTCACCCGTTCTGCAGTGCGCCGCGTTTCACATAGATCAGCCATGAGAAGAGAGCGGTAAGGAGGAGGTCGGACCGATGCCAGTTCCAGGCCTGGAGCCATCT
>CAYHSI010000175.1:0-4804 GCA_964359225.1 uncultured Anaerolineaceae bacterium | reverse complement strand
CAAGAGATAGTTCGACTCGCGGTAAACTGAGGGCGCGGCACAGACCGCGGGAGGAGATGGAATGGGTAGGCAGAAATGGTTGTGGGTCGTTTTGGCTGTACTGGGGGCAGTCGCCGTGGCGGGTTGCGCCACCGCCCGGGATGGTGAGTCGGGGTCCGAAACGATTTCAGTCACCGGCTACGGAGAGGCGCGCGGTAATCCCGACATCGCCACCTTGAATATCGGCGTCAATGTTGCAAACTCGGGCATTGACGCGGCAGTTGAGGAGTCAAACGAGACTGTCGCTCGGATCACCGCGGCCCTAACGGGCCTGGGGATCCTGGAGGCCGATATCCAGACGACCAGCTTTAACGTGTGGAGGGAAGACATCTACAGTCCCGAGACGGGTACGGTGACCGGCGAGTACCGCTACCACGTCGACAGCTCAGTTCAGGTCAACGTGCGCGAGATCACCCGGGCCAGCGAGGTCTTGAAAGTCGCCATCGAAAACGGTGCCAACAATATCTATGGCCCGAGCTTCGCAATCGACAATACGGACACCCTGGCAGCCCAGGCACGAGCGGCGGCGGTCGTCGACGCGCGAGTGCGGGCCGAGCAAGTCGCAGCGGGGTTTGGGCTCACCCTCGGTGAGGTGATGAGCGTCAAGGAAGTCTCAGGAGGCCCGGTGTACGCCTATTTTGCGGCTGCTGGGCAGGGCGGTGGCGGGGGAGATGGGCCGCCGATCAGCGAAGGTAGCCTGACGGTCAACATCCAGCTGGAGGTCAGCTTCGCGATCGTTCGCTAATCGGGTGGCGGGTCGAAACTAAACCAGACGGGGCGGGCGCATCGTGCGCCCGCCCCGCGTCTTATTAGGCCTGATTGAGACCGGCGGCCGCTCAATGGATCGCGTCGAACGCCTGTGCAAGGTCGGCGATCAGGTCATCCGCGTCCTCGATCCCGACCGAAAGCCGAACCAGATTGTCCTTGATCCCGACCTTCAGGCGTTCCTCACTGGACAATTCGAAGTAAGACATCAGGGCCGGTTGCTCGATGAGGGTCTCAACCCCGCCTAAGCTCGAGGCGATCAAGGGCACCCGAACCGAATCGACGAGGTGGCTGGCCGCCTCCAGCTCCCCATCGATCTCGAAGCTCACCACGCCCCCAAAGCCATCCATCTGAGCCCGGGCCACCTCATGATCCGGATGGGAGACGAGTCCGGGATACCAGACCCGGCGAACTTTCGGATGCCCCTCCAGAAACTCCGCCAGCCGCTGAGCAGTCTCGTTCTGACGGCTCAGCCGCAGGGCCAGAGTCTTGAGGCCCCGGTAGGTCAAGTAGGCGGCGTGCGGATCGCAGGTCGCCCCCATCACCCACAAGTTCTGGCGGATGAGGGCTACCAGACCTTCGGAGCCGGCGACCACACCTGCCAGCACATCGTTATGGCCGGCCAGGTACTTGGTGGCGGAATGGACCACCAGGTCGATCCCGAATTCGAGCGGTCGCTGGTTGATCGGCGAGGCAAACGTGCTGTCGATGAGCGACTCGACGCCAGCCCGCTTGGCAATCTGCACCAGCCGCTCGAGGTCCAACACCCGCAGATACGGGTTGGTTGGAGACTCGGAGACGATCAGCTTCGTCTCAGGGCGGATCGCCGCCTCCAGCTGATCGAGATCCCCTGCCGGGACCAGGCTGCATTTGATTCCGAAGCGCTTCAAGATCGTCAGGCAGAACTGCCGCGTCCGCCGGTAGGAGTCATCGGTAAGGATCAGGTGGTCGCCGGCGGAGAGCAGTGAGAGCAAGGTGGTGGTGATGGCTGCCATCCCGGAGGAGAAGAGGATCGCATCGCCTGCGCCCTCCAGCTGCGCCAGCCCAGCCTCAACCGCCGCGACGGTTGGATTGCCGTAGCGCCCATACTCCGTGCGGCCGTCGACCGGCCCCAATAGGCGGGCCTGCATGAATTGACGCAAATCCTCGGTGTCGTTGAACGTGTAAGCGGCAGTCTGGAAGATGGGTAGGTTCAGCGAGTAATGTGGGAAGGGCCGTTTATCGGCCGAATGGACGGAGCGGGTTGACCATCCGTACTGGCGCGGCGGAGGCAAGGCTTGCTCGGTCATGGAAGTGTCCTCTTGGAGTTGGAGCGGACGGTCCGAGTTGGAAAAGGGATCGGAGGCCTAGGAGCGGGTGATGGGACTCGAACCCACGACATCTTGCTTGGGAAGCAAGCGTTCTACCGCTGAACTACACCCGCCTGGGACCATTATAAGAAGCGCAGGAACCGCATGTCAAGCCGCGGCCGAGGATCGGCGCTCCGCCACGTAAACTCCCAGCAAGATGAGGATTGCCCCGAACACTAGCGTTCCCGAGATCACCTCGTCTAGCAGCAGCACGCCCAAGAGTCCCGACACAGGTGGCGTCAGATAGGTCGTTTCGGCGGCGGAGGTTGCACCGAATTCGCGGATGAGTTGGAAGAACGCCAGGAACGCCACGACGGATCCAACCAACCCAGTGTAGGCCACCGCCAACCAGCCGGCCGTGTTGATTGCGGCCAGGTCAGGGCGAACAACCAACAGGCCCACGGGAACCAGGACCAGGGCTGCCACAAACGTCTGGTAGGCTGTGAGAGAGATGACATTGGCCTTACTAAGCTGGCGGCGGACATAAACGGTGGCAAAGGAACTGAGCAGCACTGCGGTCAAGGCGAGAACGGGTCCCCGAGCGTCCAGGACCGTGGGCAACCCACTCGTTCCGGTAAGCAGCAGCACGACGACCCCGCCGAAGGCCAGCGCCAAACCGCTTAGCTTCTGGAGAGTAAGCT
Organism: uncultured Anaerolineaceae bacterium; assembly: GCA_964359225.1. Lineage (GTDB taxonomy): Bacteria > Chloroflexota > Anaerolineae > Anaerolineales > E44-bin32 > JADFRG01. The sequence goes on along the minus strand of CAYHSI010000175.1, from coordinate 2,010 downwards.
TCTCGTGAGCCAACCCAACATGGGCCATGAGTCCGGTGGACAACGGGATGAGGGCGAGGAAGAGCGCGATCACGCCGCTGGACATGTACTGCAAGGCCAGGGTGAAGGAAGTGAGCGGGAGCGCGGTGTTAATGACTCCGACAATAGCGATGTCCGTCCACATCCGGGTGCCCGCGGGGAGGGGCGGCCGAAGCACTGCAAGGATGATCGCAAAAGCTCCGGCAGCAAGAGCCATACGCAGGGCGATCAGTGTGAAAGCCGGCATCTCGCCCAGGCCGACCCGACTTATCACTACCGAGCCGCCCAGGGTCACACCCGCCAGACCCATGAGCCCGAGGCGTCGCGTGTTCATGAGCGCTCTACCGGCAAGTGCCGTCGCAAGGTATCGAGGGCCAGGCTGGTGGCCCAATCTGGGGCGTTGAGCGGGGCCCCGCCGTATGTCCGCTGCCGATCCTGTGATCCACTCGGCCAGCGCAGCTTCAAATCGACTTCATGCTGCTCTTCGGTCTGCCGAAGCAGCAGGAGCATCCCGACTTGTGCTCCAGAGCTCGCCTGCAACTCTTCCAGGGCTTGCCGTCCAGTTTCGGGCGAAGCCTCACCCAGTACCTCTCCCCCGACGAAGGAATCGACCGCCACCCGCGCAAGCGCTGCGGTCAGCGCGCCCCCGGTGCCGGCTTCAACCACCGCCAATTTCCAACCGGCCTGGGCGACAGCCTGCAGTGCGGCAGCTTCCAGCGTCTCAGCATCGACGCCATAGATCCGATCTGTCAGCCGCTCACGCAGGGTAATTTCTACGTCAAGCAGCAGCTCGTCGGCTGCCCCCTCGCTGGCCCCCTTGGCGGTGATGCGGATGTCGACTCGGCCGGGGTGGGCGGCCAGTCCAACCGTCGGGTTGGTCAGCCGTTCCAGGTCGCCGATCCGCTCGTCGAGCCAGGATTCGCCCACCCCCGCGGTGCGGATCAAACGCGTCTTGATGACCCCGGTAAGTCCGCGCGAGTCGCGGAGATAAGGAACAACGGCGGCCTGGAGCAGGTATTTCAACTCTGCCGGAACGCCGGGAAGGGCGATCACCACCCGGTCGCCGCGTTCGAGTCGGAAAGCCGGCGCGGTCCCGACCGGGTTCTCAATGGCTACCGCACCGGTCGGCAGCATGGCCTGCCTCCGGTTGTTCTCCGGGGGCTCCAGCCCGAAGCGGCCGAAGCGCTCCTGGATTTGCTCCCAGAGCTGGGGCTCGAATTCCAGGCCGAGTCCGAAGGCTAGGGCGATTGCCTCGCGGGTATAGTCGTCCACCGTCGGCCCCAGCCCGCCGGCCGTGATCACTACCTCAGCCCGATCCGAGGCCTCTTTGACGGCCTGGGCGATTCGCTCGACGTTGTCGCCCACGGCACCGGTCCGGAACAGGTCGAGGCCAATGGCCCGCAATTCGCGGGCGATGGTCTGGGTGTTGGTATCAATAATCTCGCCGAGCAACAGCTCGGTGCCGATCGTCAGGATTTCGGCCTCAGTCATGTTGAAACGACAGGAACTCGCTGCGCATAGCCATCGAATCTGAATGAGGTCGGGAATTGGGCGCCGGTCATATGACGTTGTACTCCCGGATCGGCCGGCCTGCTTTGAAGCGGGCCAGGTCGAGCATCGATACGTCGACCGTGTGGGCACGGCCTTCGAGGATGAACTCCGACATCAGCTTGCCGGCGACCGGGCCGTGCATGAAGCCGTGGCCTGAAAACCCGGCCACGATCCAGAAACCATCGATCTCGGTCGGCCCGAATATCGGATGGGCGTCGGGGGTGACCTCGTACAGCCCGGCCCAGCTGGCGAGGCGGCCGGCCTTTTCGAGAAGTGGCATCCGCTGCATGGCGGCCTCCAGAGCGGCGACCTCCCAGTCCTCGTCGATCGTCTGATCGAAACCAGCGGGCTGATCCGGATTGGACATCCCGGTGAGCAGTCCCTCACCTTCCGGATGGAAGTAGAGCGAGCGGGCGAAGTCGATCACGAACGGGAAGTCGG
>CAYHSI010000174.1:0-4837 GCA_964359225.1 uncultured Anaerolineaceae bacterium | reverse complement strand
ACGCTGATCGCCGCGATCGCGGAAGTCGCGGCGGAGCAGATCTTTTCGGCCCAAAGGGATTGACTCGATGATTGCCGCGGTGCGCACGTTATCCATGATCCTTTTGCTGACCTCCAACTTGGCCTCCCCGGTGTCTCTCCAGGCACCGGTTGCGCAGGCAATCCTGTTCTACACCCCGACCTGCCCGTATTGTCACAAGGTCATGACCGAGGACCTCCCGCCGCTGCTGGAGACCCTCGGCGGCCAACTTGAGATTCTGGCCGCCGACACCGCGACCACTCGCGGCCAAGCTCTCTACCAGGCCGCAATCGACCAGTTCCAGATTTCAGATGAGCGGCGAGGGGTCCCAACCTTGATCATCGGGGAGGATGTCTTGGTTGGCGCCGAGGAGATCCCCCAGCAGTTCCCGGGACTGGTCCAGGCAAGCCTGAATCGCGGCGGAGTCACCTTCCCTTCCCTGCCCGAATTCGGAGCCTATGCGGATCAATTCCCACGGTTCACGGCCGAGGGGGTGGTCGGGGTCAAGGGCGAGAGCGTCGTGGACCGAGTCGGGCGGGATCCTATTGGGAATGGGTTGGCGATTGTGATCCTGGTGGGGATGCTGGTGAGCATGTATCAGGTCGTCTCCCGGGTGAGAGCGTATCGGAATCGACCCCGCAGCTTGCGCAAGAAAGCGGAGGAGGAGGGTGCTTCCCAGCTTGGCGGCTGGGCGATCCCGCTGCTGGCCGTCGCCGGTCTGCTGATCTCCGGCTACTTGACCGCGGTCGGGACCGGCGGCGCGGAGGCCTTCTGTGGACCGGTCGGCGACTGCGATGCGGTCCAGGAAAGTCAGTACTCCCAACTGTTTGGGATCATCCCAGTTAGTGTGATCGGCCTGCTCGGCTACGCCGCGATTCTGCTCGTCTGGGCCATTGCCAAGTTTGGGGGTGAACAATCCGCGGCCAAGGCGGGCGACCTACTGCTCCCGCTGACCGCAGCCGGGACGTTGTTTGCTATTTATCTTACGTTTCTGGAACCGTTTGTGATCGGAGCAGCCTGCTCGTGGTGTTTGATTTCTGCGATCCTCATCACGGCCCTCATGTGGTTGACCGCGAGGCCGGCCTTGGCCCGCACTCGCCGGCCAGCTTGATAGTGTGTAGGAGCTCCACAATGTTCGAGCGAATCCTCATCCCACTCGATGGATCCGGGTTAGCCGAGCGAGCACTCCAGCCAGCTCTGCGCCTGGCCACCGCTCCCCACCACGAACTCTTCCTGCTCCGGGTGCCGGAGGCCAAGACCATGTTCGAGCCGGAGCGTTCCGGGCTGTTCGATTATGGATTGCTTTGGCCGCAGCAGGCGTTGGAACGGTCTGCTCAGGAGGCGAGGGAGTATCTCCAGGGGGTCTGCCGCCAATTCCCCGACCCGCCCTTGCGCCTGCGAATTCTGTTGTCCGAAGGGGATCCGGCTTCAGTCATTGTAGATACGACCACGCCCGAAGGCATCGATCTGATTGTGATGTCTTCCCACGGCTATTCCGGAATTGCCCGCTGGGTGATGGGAAGCGTGGCGGAACGGGTGGTGAGAGCCGCCCGCTGCCCGGTTCTCATAGTGCGGTCTGAGCAGCCGATCCGAAACGTCTTGATCGCCCTCGATGGCTCCGAATTGTCCGAGCGGGCACTAGAGCCAGGGATCGAGCTGGCTGCGAGGCTGGACTGCTCGGTCACCCTGTTTCGCTCGGTGACCGACCCGGCGATGGACGAAGCGATGGCGCGGCAGCTCGAGCTGGTCGAGCCGGGCCTCGGCGAGCGGCTGCTCCAGCACCCCTACCGGGCGGTTGAAACCTACCTGGAACGCCTCGCGCGGGATTACCGCCGTGCCGGGTCTGATTTAAAGACCGTGGTAGCCAGCGGCTCGCCGGCTTCCAGGATCCTGGATCACGCCGCCAGCTATGGTGTGGATCTCATCGTTATGGCGACCCATGGGAGATCCGGCGTGAACCGCTGGGTACACGGAAGCGTCACCGAGAAGATTCTGCGAGCCTCGGGTTGCTCGATGCTCATCGTGCCCGCGGGATTCGCACGCCGACCGACGGTCCGCACCCACCAAGAGGTCGAAGAACGCTTCGAGCTCTCCCGCCCTAGTCTGAACTGAGGAGGCTCAGCTTGCCCGATTCGATCGCGACCCTCGACGGCAATGAGGCCGTCGCCCGAGTCGCCTATCTGCTGAACGAAGTAATCGCCATTTATCCGATCACCCCGGCCTCCGCGATGGGCGAGTGGGCAGATCAATGGGCCGCGGAAGGCCGGCCGAATCTATGGGGAACGGTTCCCCAGGTGGTCGAAATGCAGTCGGAGGGCGGAGCGGCCGGCGCAGTGCACGGCGCGCTGCAGGTTGGTTCACTTACGACCACCTTTACTGCCTCCCAGGGACTGCTGCTCATGATTCCCAACCTGTACAAGATCGCCGGTGAGCTCACCCCGGCGGTGTTCCATATTGCGGCCCGTGCGCTGGCCGCCCAGGCTCTTTCGATCTTCGGCGATCACAGCGATGTCATGGCCGCTCGCGGCACCGGCTTTGCACTCTTGGCTTCCAATTCGGTGCAGGAGGCGCAGGACTTCGCCGCCATCGCCCAGGCGGCAACCCTCGAGGCCCGAATTCCCTTCCTGCATTTCTTCGACGGGTTCCGCACCTCGCACGAGATCAACAAGATCCAGCTGTTGAGCAACGACCAGCTGGCGGATCTAATCGACAGTAACTTAGTTCGCGCCCATTTCGAGCGTGCCCTCACACCGGATCATCCCTCGATCCGCGGCACCGCCCAGAACCCGGACGTCTATTTCCAGGCCCGAGAGACGGTCAATTCCTATTACCTGGCTTGTCCGGCGATCGTCCAAGGGGCGATGGATCGCTTCGCAGTCCTGACCGGTCGTCCATACCGTCTCTTCGAGTACGTTGGCGCCCCGGACGCCGAGCGGGTGGTGGTGCTCATGGGCTCGGCGGCCGAAACGGTGCAGGAGACCGTGGAAGTTCTCGCCGAACGGGGCGAGAAAGTGGGGCTGCTGAAGGTTCGGCTGTATCGCCCATTCGATGGCGAACGTCTCGTTGCGGCGTTGCCCCAAACAGTCCGAGCGCTGGCCGTGCTGGATCGGACCAAGGAACCCGGAAGCCTCGGCGAACCGTTGTACCTGGATGTGCGCGCCGCGCTGGCCGAGGCCGGGCGTCAACTGATCGTGATCGGCGGCCGCTACGGCCTAGGCTCCAAGGAATTCACGCCTGGGATGGCCAAGGCAGTCTTGGATGAATTGGCCCGTACCCTTCCGAAACACCGCTTCACCGTCGGGATCGAGGACGACCTGACCCACACCAGTTTGGCCATCGATCCGAGCTTCGAACTCGAATTGAGCGACGCGGTGCAGGCGGTCTTCTACGGGCTGGGCGCCGACGGCACGGTGAGCGCCAACAAGAACACCATCACGATCATCGGTGAACGGACAAACAAGCACGCCCAAGGCTACTTCGTGCTTGACTCCAAGAAGGCCGGGTCGCGCACGGTATCCCATTTGCGCTTCGGCTCGCGGCCGATCCGTTCCCCGTACCTGGTCCAATCAGCAGACTTCGTTGCCTGCCACCAGTTCGATTTCATCGAGCAGTTCGACGTGTTGCGGCTGGCCAAGCGAGGCGCCACCCTGCTGCTGAACAGCCCATACGGACCTGAGGAAGTTTGGGACCAGCTGCCTCGCAGCGTTCAGCAGACGATCCTCGACAAGCAGCTTCGCTTCTACGTGATTGACGGAGTGCGGGTGGCTCGGGAGGCCGGGCTGGGACCGCGGATCAATACGGTCATGCAGACCTGCTTCTTCGCCCTGACCGGTATCCTCCCGCTGGAAGACGCGGTCGAAGCGATCAAGCAAGGGATTGGAAAAACCTACGGCAAGCGCGGGCCGGAGGTCGTCCGTCGCAATTTCAACGCGGTCGAGGCCGCCCTCAATCAGCTCCATTCGGTGTCGGTACCAGGTACGGTGACCAGCGACTTCGACCGTCAACCGCCAGTCCCATCAAGCGCTCCAGACTTTGTTCGAGAAGTGATCGGCGTAATGGTGGCGGGCGACGGCGATCGGCTCCCGGTCAGTGCACTTCCGCCCGATGGCGCTTACCCAGGCGGCACCAGCAAATGGGAGCGGCGCAATCTGGCACAGGAAATCCCGGTCTGGGACACCGGCTTGTGCATCCAGTGCGGCAAGTGCGTGTTCGTCTGCCCACACGCAGTCATCCGGCAGAAGCTGTACGACCCGGCGCGGTTAGACGGGGCCCCACAGGGCTTTCGCTCCGCCCCGGCCCGGTTCAAGGAGTACAAGGAGCTGGTGTACACCCTGCAGGTCGAGCCGGAGCAGTGCACCGGCTGCGCACTCTGCTTCGAGGTCTGCCCGGTCAAGGACAAAGCCGAGCCGAAGCGGCGGGCCATCAACATGTCCCCCCAGCGGCCGTTACGGGAGACCGAGCGAGCCAATTGGGACTTCTTCGTCCAATTGCCCGAGCTGGATCGGACCCACCTTCCGCTTAATCAGGTCAAGTATTCGCAGCTCCTGCAGCCGCTGTTCGAATTCTCCGGAGCCTGCGCCGGCTGCGGTGAGACCCCCTACCTCAAGCTGCTCAGCCAGTTGTTCGGCGACCGAGCGCTGATCGCCAACGCCACCGGATGCTCTTCAATCTATGGTGGCAACCTGCCGACCCACCCATGGACGATCAACCTGCAGGGCCGCGGGCCGGCCTGGTCGAACTCGCTCTTCGAGGACAACGCGGAATTCGGACTCGGAATGCGGATCGCCCTCGATCAGAAACAGGAGACCGCCAAGCAACT
>CAYHSI010000173.1:0-4865 GCA_964359225.1 uncultured Anaerolineaceae bacterium | reverse complement strand
ACGTCGAGCGTCGCGGCGATGCTGTAGATCGAGCGGACGGAAGGATAAGCCTTGCCCGTTTCGATCTGACTCAGCATGCTTGCACTCAGGCCGGCCCTTGCAGCCAACTCACGCAGTCTCATCTTCCGGCGGTTGCGCGCTTCCCGAACCCTTGCCCCAATGGCCCCGGCGAAGAACTGTTTGTCGTCTGGCATCTCAGTTGGCCTACCGATCACAGGGAGTACTCCTGCACGCCCTCCAGTGTTCAGGCGCATTGTAGCAGAGCATGCGCTCGCCACGGGATGTTAAGCTCCAATTGACAAACTCTGATTCTCCGATTAGATTGTTCAATGACTCTGAACAACGCGGATATCCTCGATCGGTGGCCTACCGAGCGTAGGGAGCTTCACAACCGAACATGCCCGTGGCTGTGTGTGCAAAGCGTGCCGGTTGTCTTGGCCATGGTCACTGTTGCTCCGCTGGCGCTCCCGGTCAGCGCAGGTATACCCAGGTGGGTCGGGAGTGGACACGCCACAGTCAGCCATCGGATGATTCCGGATGTTGCGGACCGCGTGAGCGAACAACACGCATTGACGTTTGATGCAAGGAGGATCCAATGAATCTCAGAACCTACGGCACGATGGGCGTGGATTGGGAAGAGCGGGTGAACTTCGAGCGCCTGCGAACCGAGCGACTGGCGCGCGTCAAGCAGTTTCTCAGAAACTCAGAGATGGGCTCCCTGTTGTGCTTCGACATGAACAACATCCGCTACATCACGAACACCACCATCGGCACCTGGGCGGTCGACAAGTTGGGGCGCTTCTGCCTGCTCCCGCAGGATGATGAACCGAACAACTGGGATTTCGGATCCGCGGCCAGGCACCATGCGCTGTATGCGCCCTGGCTCGGCCCGGAACGTTCTCGGGCCGGGATTTCCACCCTGCGGGGAGCCATGCCGCCGGGAGCCCGCCGGGCGGAGGAGGTGGCACGCAAGATTCGCATCGAGCTGGAGGAGCGCGGCCTGGACAAGGAGCCGGTGGGCGTGGATGTGGTCGAGCTGCCCGTGCTGTTCGCCTTGCAGGAGCAGGGCCTGACGGTCGTCGACGGGCAGCAACTGATGATGGACGTCCGGGTGATCAAGACCCAGGACGAGATCACCTTACTCAACATGGCTTGCAGCATGGTCGATGCTGCCTACGAGGAGCTCTACCGCTTCATGCGGCCTGGCGTGCGCGAGAACGAGTGCGTAGCGCTGGTCAACAAGGTGCTCTACGAGCTCGGCTCCGAGCACGTGGAAGGGGTCAATGCTATCTCCGGCGAGCGTTGCAATCCCCACCCCCACATCTTCAGCGACCGCATTCTCCGACCTGGCGATCCTGCTTACTATGACATCCTGCACAGCTATATGGGCTACCGAACCTGCTACTACCGCACGTTTGTCGTGGGTAGTGCCTCGCAGGCTCAGGTGGACGCCTACAAGAGATGCCGGTACTACCTAGATATGGCAATCGATGCCATCCGGCCGGGAGTGACGACCGCCGACATTGCTAAGCTGTGGCCCAAGGCAGACGAATTCGGCTTCCCAGATGAGGAGTCCTGCTTCGCGCTGCAATTTGGACACGGGGTTGGTCTGGCAATCTGGGAGAAACCGGTTTTCAGCCGGCTGATGTCCTTCGACAGCCCGCAGGTAATCGAGCAAGGCATGGTCTTCGCGCTGGAGACCTTTTGGCCGGCGGATGACGGGTGGTCGGCGGCACGGATCGAAGAACAGATGGTCGTCACGGCGGACGGGGCCGAAGTCATCACCCGCTTTCCGGCGGAGGAGCTGATGGTCGCCGGTGTGAAGTACTACACCTCTGCCGGACCGCTGGCCGGGACGCGCGAGACCCAGTCACACAAGAACACCGACTACGCAGGCGTGGAATACGGAGGTGCGGGGCTTCCGGAGACTGCCCCCGAACGCGCACCTGCCTGAGATCCGGGCGCTGAACGGCCTGGAGCTCAGCTCGTCGAGCAACCGGGCCGCTATTGGTCCCAAGCCCAACCGTCTCACGACGGAACCGTCGTCTTTATTGCAGCAGAGTTGGCTAGGGACAGTAGCGAAAAGCGACCCATGTTCCTGCAGGCCTAGGCAGGGTCCTGCAAAACCCTCAAGACAGCCGTGGGGCCAAGAAGGCGAACCGGGCCCATGGGTACTCCATTGCAATCGGGTCACGTTTCCCAATTGTCGCGCCGACTTTCGGACCGAGCCAAATTCGAGCCAGGCAGGCCTTCTGAGCAGACCGAACGGATGGCAAGTCTGAGGTCAGCTATCTAACACAAATCAGGCCCTCCGGGGCGGAGGGCCTGAACTTGTGGGTGTAGGCTCGAATTCTGCCTGCGGCGACTGCCGGGATTGCACTGGCTATCAGCCAGGCATTGTCCTCGCGGTCATCCTAGCACCCGGCCTCATCGTCTTCATGCTCGACTTCGTCCTCTGATACATCTTCAACTTCGGCATCTTCATCTTCGCCGTCGTCTGCATCCTCAGCCTCGGCATCTTCATCTTCGCCTGCGTCTGCATCCTCAGCCTCGGCGTCTTGATCTTCGCCTTCATCTACGTCCTGGGCCTCGGCGTCTTCATTTTCGGCTTCGTCTGCATCTCCGGCTTCGGCGTCTTCAGCCTCCTCGTTCTCGCACTCGGCCTCGTCTTCTACGTCTTCTAGCTCGTCAGCGTCCTTTTCCTCGATCTCGTCGCCATCAACATCTAACTCTAGTTCAAACTCTGTCTCTCCATCCACAATCTCGATGCCTAACTGCACGATGCCTTCTCGAGACGACAGCAACGACGCAAACGCCGCTTGAACCATCGTTCGCTGCTCAGGCGTCAATTGATCAAGCAGTGGCTGAAGGTCAGCAAGAGCCGTGTTGAAGGCAGCCAGGGCTACCTCAACATTCTGGAGGTTGCCATCAGTTGCCAACTCGAGCTCCGCTTCCTCCAGACGTTCCACGGCGAATTCCAGGCGAAGCCTGGCCTCTGCCACCCCATCGGTTGTCAACCGTAGGCGCACTTGCTCAACTGCCTGGTCCACGCCGAACAGCAAGTCGCCTGGGCCAGCAGCGTCTGCTACGGCCACCACCCCTCCCATTGCCACGGCCAACCCTAGAACTACCGCGAAAACTACACGCAACATCTTAAATCTCCTTTGTCTGAACGGAATCCAACGTCGCAATATAGAACGGAGGGGCAGACGTTGTGTTACAAGCTGCACCTCCGGCGGGCGCTGGCTCACCCTCAACCTCGTGCGCAACCGGGCCGGAGCTGTGCGTCGGAACGCGTCGGAGGCTCGCAGCGAGCGCGCAGCGCTTAAGTCCATCGCTACCCGGAGCATAGGCTCGAGCTCATTCCGGTAGCTCGGGTGCTTGGCCAGACAGTCCTTAACCGTCCACCCCTGCCTCTCAATCCCTTCAATACACGAGGTCAGGATCTCGTCTATGCCTTGCCTGTCATCCCTCATTAGCTTTTTCACCTGCGCCGAGCATGGCGGCGAGCGCCGCCAAGGCTCGATGTTGGATCACTCGGGAGGCCGCCTCGCTCTTTCCGATGATTCGGGCGACTTGACCATGTGGGAGCCCCTCCACGAAGCGCAGGATGACGACCTGCTGCTCCTCATCGCTCAACTGCTGGATCGCCTCCGCTAGGTCCGCACGATCCTGCTGCTCCACCAGTTTCTCCTCGAGCGATGGCGTTGGATCTGGCTGGCTATCCGGATCGACTTCCGCTGCCACTTGTTCGTTGGGCTTGCGGCGGTAATGGTCCACCACCAGATTGTGCGCGATCCGGTAAAGCCAACTGCTGAACGGATTCCTCCCGGGCCTGTACGCCGGCAGGGCCTCCCAGGCCTTCACAAACACTTCCTCGGTCATATCCTCCGCCTGAGCGGTGTCTCCGACGCGAAAATAGACATACCGGTAGATCGCATCCAGACGGCTCTCGTAGAGTCTCCCAAACGCCTGGGCATCCCCTTCGACCGCTCGTGATACGAGTACGCTTTCGTCTTCAGTGCGCGAAGCGTCCGATCTTGAAGCAGCCCATTTCGCTTGGTCTACCTTATGCAACGTATCTCCGTGTCAACCGTTACAAAGAACTTGTCGTGCACTCGCTCAGGCGGTCAAAACCGCGCACACCATGATCCCTATCTCCCGACTTCGATTCAATCGCCCAACCGGCACATTCGTGGTGAACCCTATGCCTAGTCCCAGAGTCGACTTCGCCGTCCGCGGGAGCCAAACGGGCCGCAACTTCGGGGGCTACCTCTCCACCCTCCAGCTCCCATATCCCAACAGCTTCGGCCAGGCCTGCAAGCGGCCGATCGTTGAATGTCCCGTTTCGGTCTGACAGTACAAGAGTGCCTTGTAGGGCCAGCGGGAGACGGTGGTACCAACAGCCTATGCCATCGCTGAATCGTTTCGATTCCTCATTCGTTTCATATCACGGGCGCGGATTGATTGCAGTCAGAGGGGGGAGCGAGCGCGAACATCGCAGCTGGGTTTTGAGGGGCAGGAACTATACATTCGCATTCACTAGAGAGAATCCGCTGAAGCCTGGTCAACTAATCCGCAGGTGGGGGGCCCATCTACTGCAACCAGAAGATGGGGCCTCGATCGCTGCGTTCCGCGTGATGTTTGGCGCACTGATGGCATGGGAAGTGGCGCGTTATTTCACGCTCAGCCGAATCGAGAGCTACTACATCGAGCCGTCATTCCACTTTACCTATCCGTTCTTTGATTTCCTCAATCCGTGGCCGGGCGTTGGCATGTACGTCCACTTTGCGGCCATGGGTATTCTGGCCCTCTTCATCGCGGCCGGGCTCTTCTACCGGGTTGCGGCTTCACTATTCTTCCTC
>CAYHSI010000172.1:0-4900 GCA_964359225.1 uncultured Anaerolineaceae bacterium | reverse complement strand
TAGCGCAGGGTCGAGTAGTTTGCCAGATTCTCCAAGTCCGACGCGGCGGCTTACGGGCGTCTTATCGATGAATCTGAGACCGTCAAGGGCATCTTTGGGGCCGACCGATACACGCCGGTCGGAATTGGTCCGAGCCTCGACGACGCACTCGGCTCGCACCCGCACGGACACCTGTGGAAGCGGCGTTACCGCAGGTCAGCGCTCGAGATTGTGCAGGAGCATTTCCAGGATGACCGCGTGCGGGCTTTCATGCTCTGGTTGGCCTTCATGACCGTGCAGCCGGTTGACCGGCCCTTCACGGGCCGGCTAGCCTATGCGATTGCTTATGGCCGGCAGCAGCACTCCTGGACTACGCCGCTCGGCGGTTCCGGCGCCTTGCCTGCAGCGCTTGTCGCGCTGATTGAAGATCATGGCGGACTGATCCTTACAGGGAAACCAGTTTGCGAGCTCATCCTCGAGGGCGGCCGGTGTGTGGGGGTAATGACCGTTGAGGGCGAAGCATTCCGAGCGGAAAAGGCTGTGATCTCCACGATCCACATTAAGCATCTGGTGGACATGGCGCCAGCACAGGCTTGGGGAGACGATTTCGTCGAAGGCGTGAAGGATTGGCAGCCAGGGTTCACGCTATTTGCCGCCCATTATGCCTTGCGCGAACCGCCGCTCTATCCGATCGGCGACGGGAGGCGCATCCCGGCGGTTGCGGCCGGCCTGGCCGGGTCCAGCGACAACCTGCTGGCCCTGATGGGCGCCTTGCGCCGAGGGCGGATTCACCAGGACACGCCGGTCCTGCTGGTGGTCTGTTCTAGCGCCCTCGATCCCTCGCGCGCTCCTGCTGGCAGACATACCTTGAAGATCCTGTCTTTCTTTCCATATGAGCTCGCCGAGGGTGGCCCGGAGCGGTGGGATGAGATCAAGTTGCAGGTGGCCGCGAAGAATCTGGAATACCTGGGGCGCCTCGTTCCCAATCTGACGCCGGACATTATCCTGGGGAGCCACGTTGAAAGTCCGCTCGACATGGAGCGACGCAATCCGCACAACTGGCGAGGGACGTGCCACGGTGGCGAACTGTCGCCCGCACAATCCGGCGCCTTCCGTCCGGTGCCGGGCTGGGCCTCCCATCGCATGCCGATTCCTGGCCTGTATCAGACCGGCGCCACCACGCACCCGGGCGGTTCAGTATCCGGGGGACCCGGTCGAAACGCCGCCTGGGTCGTACTGTCTGATCTGGGCATCTCGCTCGAATCGCTAATCAGCAAAGAGAGGGCGAAGTCCCATGCCTGATGCTCGCGTGCAGGCGGCGATCGACAACTGGGCGCCGCGCTTCGTCGCGCAAGGCGTGGACTACAACGAATTTGTTCGGACGACCTCACAACTGGAGCGATGGGAGGATTGGCTGGATGTGTGGGTCGCGGCGGGAGACGTGCATACAACGCTGGCAATGGAGGCCGAGCGTCGCGGCCATATTGTGACGGCTGGCGAGGCGTATGTGCGGGCCGCGCTGTGCTATCACTTCGCGAAGTTTGTGTGGATGCTGGATCTCCAGCGCCATCGCGCGGCGGCCGATCGGGCGGTTGCCAGCCTCTATGCGGCCCACCGCTGTCTCGACCCAAGTGCCGAACGCATTGAGGCCTCCTTTGATGGTGCCCGGCTGTTCGCCAATCTGCGCCGCCCTGGGGCGCCCCAGGCGCCCCCGCTGGTGATCCTGCTTCCGGGATTGGACTCCACCAAAGAAGAGTTCTTCTATTGGGAGGAGATTTTTCTCAAGCGCGGGATGGCCACCCTTTCGCTCGATGGGCCCGGCCAGGGGGAGACCGGCTATCGCACCCATATTCGGCCGGATTATGAAGTTGCCGTGGGTGCTGCCTTGGACGCCCTGAGCTCCCGGAACGATCTGGACCTGCAGCGCGTGGGAGCCGTAGGGGTGAGTCTGGGCGGCTATTACGCTCCGCGGGCCGCAGCCTTCGAGCCGCGCCTCAAAGCGGTCGTGGCGATCGGGGGCCCTTATGACTTCGGCGATTGCTGGCCCAGGCTGCCGGCAATCACCCGGGAAGCATTTCAGCATCACTCCGGCTCCTCCAATGACTCCGAAGCGGAGCAACGCGCTCACGAGCTAAACCTATCGTTGGTCCTGTCACGAGTCACCCAACCAATGCTGGTCGTGTTCGGAAAGCAGGACCGGTTGATTCCCTGGGAACACGCCGAGCGCGTGGCGGCCGAAGCCCCGAATGCCGAGTTGGTGATCTACCCGGACGGCAACCACGTCTGTAACAACATTCCTTACAAGTATCGACCGCTGGTCGGAGACTGGATCAGGGATAGGCTCGCCGGTGTGGGCTAAGTTCTCCCCGGCAGAGATCGAGCGGCGTTGGGCACTGGCTCGCCAGCTCATGGACGAGCATGAGCTACAAGCATTGCTGGTATTCGGCAACTCGGGCGTCAACCGGCACAACCAGGCCAACATCTTCTGGCTGACCAACCACCTGGACCTCCACCACAACTACCTGGTCGCGCCTCGCGCTGAATCGATCGGACCGGCGTTGTACACCGGGCTGAGGAACCACGTCCCCAACGCTCGGCAAGTCAGTGACATCCCGATGATCGAGTGGGGAGGTTACGACCCGGCCCAAACTGCAGCCAGTCGCCTCCACAGCTGCGGGTTGCATCGCGGGCGACTGGGTCTGGTCGGCATCAATCACAAGTTCGGGATGGGCATGCCCTTCCTGCATTACGAGTCATTGCGGCGTGAGCTTCCAGAAGTAGAGCTGTTGGATGTCACGGCCGACTTTGCCCGATTGCGTGAGGTCAAGTCCGAAGAGGAAATCGAATGGCTGCGCAAAGCTGCCGAATTTACCGACCGGACGATCTATGCGCTCAGCGAGCAAGTGCGGCCAGGGATGCGCGAGTACACTCTGCTTGGGATCATCGAAGGAGCTTACCGGGCAGAGGGCGGATTGCCACACATCGCATTCTTGCGCTCGATGCCGATGGACTCGCCAAATGGGTGTCTGCCCGCGCAGAATCCCTCCGACCGTATCATCGAGCGCGGGGACGTCATCATCACCGAGATCAGCGCCTCGTATTGGGGCTATTCCGGTCAAATCCATCGCCCGCTTTTCGTTGGCGCGGAGCCCACCGCCGCATGGCAGCGGCTGTTCGATGCGGCACTGCGGGCCTATCAGCGCATCAGCGAGGCGCTTCGCCCGCGGGCCACTGAACGGGATGTGATCCGGGCAGCCTCCGTCATCGGGGAAATGGGGTATGAGATCTACGATGAGCTGATTCACGGCTATGGGGTCGACATTCTCCCGCCCATGATTGACCGTTCGTGTTCGCAGTATTGGCCCTGGGACGACGCCAACCCCGCCCCAGAGGGTAGGCGTATAGAGGCCAACATGGCGATCGTGATTCAACCCAATCCGATCACACCAGACGAGCGCATGGGGCTGCAGCTCGGGGCACTGACCATCGTCACCGAAGCCGGAGCGAGCAGCCTGCAGAAAGTGCCCCTCGAACCGATCGTGGTTGAAGTATGACCGATCCGGTCGGAGTGGCCCTGATCGGTACCGGATTCTGGGCGCGGCGTCAGGCGGCAGCGGTGCAGCGCTCGGAGAGCTTGCGCCTGGTGGCCTGCTACAGCCGGGATGAGGAGCGGCGCACCGCCTTCGCGCTGGAATTCGGGTGCGAAGCGATGCCGACATTGGAGGCTGCAACTGAAAATCCGGCGGTCCAGGCTGTTCTGATCGTGACGCCGAATCACGTCCATGCACAGCAGGCGGTCGCGTGCGCGGAGCGCGGCAGGCATGTGTTCGTGGAGAAGCCGATCGCGGACACACTGGCCGATGGGGAGGCGATCCGAGACGCGTGTCAGCAGGCCGCGGTAGTGCTGCAAGTGGGGCACTGTTTTCGCCGCCTGGGGGCGGCGCGCAAGGTGAAGCAGTTGTTGGAGACGGGTGTCTTAGGCAAGATCGTCCTGGCAGAAGCCAACTTCTCGCTGCCTGGCAATCTGACACCGGACAAATGGCGCTATTATCGGGAGACCTGCCCTGGCGGTCCGTTGATGCAACTGGGAGTGCATCATGCCGACACGCTGCAGTATTGGCTCGGCCCCGCGCTTCGGGTGCAGGGCAGCTTCGCCCATCTGGTGACCGAAGCCGAGATCGACGATGTAGGGGTGGCGGTATTGGAATTTGCCAGCGGCGCGCAGGGTGTGATCAACTCCAGCTATGTGTCCCCCAAGACCTACCACCTGCGGCTGTTCGGATCCGAAGCCGTTCTGGACTATGCGACGGACATGACCGTGTGGCCGGCGGCCGAGAAGGTCGATCCAGCCACAACGCTCACCCTCCGCACTGCGGATGGCGACAGCCTCGTCCCATTTGAAAGTCGAGACATACTGGTGGACGAGCTGGTGGAGTTTGCCCGCTGCGTGCGGAGTGAGGCCGAACCCGAGACCGGGGCGCCGGAAGGCCTGGCTGCTCTAGCAGTGGTCCGAGCGGCCATGGATTCCCACGAGAGCGGTGGCGGGACGTCGCTCGAGGTGCGGAGCCATGCCCAAAGTCTTTGACGAGAGTGATATGGCGGTCGAGGAAGGGAAGGGCTGGATGCGGATCATCCTGGCATCCGATCAAGCATTCCGCGACTCCGTGATGGTAGCTGAGCGCTGGAACTTCGGGCCCGGGGCGCAAGGACCGGAGCGGGTCCAGGGCCAATCGGATCAACAGCTTTATGTGATCCGGGGGAATGGGAGGGCCGTTGTGGACCGAAACCAGCTGGCGCTTGATCCGGAATCGATGCTGTGGCTAGAGCCGGGCGATCGGTACTACTTCGAGGCCGGGTCGCGCGGGTTGGAGATCCTGCGAGGGTATGCGCCAGGAGAGGGAGCGTGACCGAACAGGGGAAG
>CAYHSI010000171.1:0-4938 GCA_964359225.1 uncultured Anaerolineaceae bacterium | reverse complement strand
GTTGGGCTGAGCCTAACCATTTGGCCTTCGGGTGTTCCGTGACCTTGTCCAAGTTGGCAACCAGTTCCTGACTTTCCTTATTGGCGGATTCAAACTCCTGGGCGCAGTGAGTAAGTGTTCGGTGGACAGGTTCACGCTTGCCATGGGGTGATCGTTTGGTACCGAGGATCTCGGTTTGCCAGACCCGCTCGGTAGCCGAGCACGCGCAATCCTTTACCCATCCCCCTGACTTTTGTCGCGATCCCCCTCCAGCTCGCTGCGAAGAGGTCGAGTCAACGTGACTTCCGACAAGATCAGCATGCTGCCTAGATCGCCCTCCTCCTTTACGCTTAACCCAAATCGGTCTTAATAGGCAGCGCTCCGCTGGCCAAAGTGCTGTATTCTGATGGCTCCTGATCCCCAAGCCACAGGACCAGTAAAACTGTAAACTCAATGTAAGGCATCATCCCTCGAGGCTCGAGGATACAATCGGAAAAGTCCTAGTCACTGAGTGTTTGGAGGAATTACGACGCAAAGGAAGCCCCATGCCGCGCCTCGCTCTACTCCAGGTTTGGGAATACTGAGCAGCCGAGCTTAGGCCATGGCCGTATTGATTCGAGTCGATCCAGTTCTGCTCCGTAATCATGCCGGCGAAATCGAACGCCTCGCTGCTGACCTCCGAGGAGTCGAGCAGGGAGTTACCTCCGCGGCCAGCTCAGCGCCGAGCTACGACGGCCAGTTCGGGCCCCAAGTTAACTCCATGGGCCTTGAAGTTGCGGCTCAGGCTCGATCGCTAGCTGACCGGCTGCAAGTCCTGTCTGACCGACTTCGCCTCAAGGCCGACGAGTTCGAACAGGCGGACCTCGCCGGCGCGGATGGCCTGGCCGCGATCGGAACCCCAACGAACATCCCCGGCGACCTGGCCGAACTCATGGGGGAAATCCCCTGGTGGATCTGGCTGATCCTCGGCATCGTCCCCCTCGGCGACAGCCTCGGCTTGCTTGAAGAACTGTTGAACTTCTTGGGAGGCCGCGGCATCAGCCAGCTCAACCTGTGGCTCTCGCTGGCCGGACTCGCCGCTGACGCCGGGTGGCTCGATCTCCTCATTCCCGACCCGGTGGACGGAATCAACATCGGGCTTGCCGGAATTAAGGCAGCGGTCCGGACCCTCGGGCGGCTGCCGCCTGCGGCTGAGAAAGCCATTTTGGAAGCGCTCCAGGCTGCGGTAAAGAATCCCGATGAGTTAGCGCGCATCGGCAAGGTCCTGGCTACCCTGGCCGGGAACAGCGACATCGCTCGAAAGGTGATTGCCGACGAAGACGCCCTCCGTGCGCTGCTCCGCATGAAGAACGGGCCCGAGCTCTTGGAAGCGATCGCCAAGGGCGGCGACGACCTCATTGCCCAAATCCCGCCGAACGCCGCGGTCCGGACGAGCAACCTCGCCCAGACTTACGGCTTCGACATCCACATCGCGGGCCGCTGGTCGGACACGGCGGCGGAGATTACGAAACGGGGGGATGCCTTCAACGAGGCGCAGTTGCGCGCCTATCAGCGGTCGGCAACCGAGGGGATCTCCTTCGACGATGCCATGCGGGAAGAGGTCATCAAGGTCTCCGATGAATTCGGGATGAACCCACATCAGGTCAAGATATCGACCGGAGGGGCTGAAGTCGACGCCTTCATCCCCTACGACCAGTGGCACAATTACCTGGTGGATGCCGCCGACGACGCCCTCCGGGAGTATGCCGAGAAGAATGGCCTCCAAGCCGTTACCGACATCCCGTTGGAGGAGGCCCGGAGGATCATCGTTGACGCCACATCCAAAGCAAAGGGAGCCTTCACGGATGACATGTGGAAGGCGTTTTACGGAGGCAGCCCAAACCCAAGGGTTGACCTGTACCAGACGCTCGATCCTGTGACCGGATGGCCCGATCCGAAGGTCAATATTCCGAAGGGAGCGGTCAGTTTCTCTAGCGATGGCAACCTATCTCATGTCCCCCTGGGAAACCCCTGAGCTGACCCATTGGAGACGCTGCCGCAGATGAAGACGATCCTCCATCCCGACTACTGGGCCGAAGTGGCGGCGGGCGACTTCGCGGCAGGACTCTCAGCCCATCACCGCGAGCTTCTGCAGTCACGCTTCCAGGAGCACCTGCGCGATCTACCCGAGGATATCCGGGCGGCATTGCTCAGCGCGCTGCATAAGCACTTTGGGTTCGCCTCGGTACCGGAACCAGAGCGTTCGGAACTGCTTAGGTTGCAGCAGGAGTTCGAGGGCGCGGCCAGCCGGCCAGACCAGCGGGAACACATGGGCGCAGAGCAACTCCGGGTCCTCCAAGCAGCCCATGGGAGGATCCAGACCTCGGTGTACACAGACCAGGAGCTGCACCTTTCGGCGATCTACGTCAGAGTCGTGCAGCGCGTTCCGTTGGAGCGGCTAGAACGAATGTCGGCGCAGGACCTTCGCCTCCAGCTTTCGCATGTCCCGGAGGCGCGCACCATCAACCTGGATCGGTATTACATCGCCCGTTACCCGATCACCGACGGCCAGTATCAGTTATTCCTACTCTCGCAGGACAAGACCGTTCGGGGCCCATCTCAACAACTCCTGAGCGGCATGCGAGCTTATGAGCTTCCCGGTGTGCACGAGGAATCCGAGCAGCTTGCGATCACAACGAACTCCTCCACACGAACAGTTCCGGGCAGGCAGGCGGCCGAGGTTCAGACGCCCCAAGCGCTGCGATTGTGTGAGTCGATGGGATCCCGCCTCCCAACCGTAGACGAGTGGGAAAAAGCAGCCCGCGGAAGCGATGGAAGGCTTTACCCATGGGGGAATGAATGGGACCCGGAGGCAGGGTTCTTCTTCTACGCTCAACCGGACCCGGATGGAGCTCCGGGCGCTCGATTCAGCGTCTCTGCCTTTGCGCGCGGGCAAAGCCCCTACCAGGTCTGTAGCATGGCAGGCGGTCTGCCGGAACTTGTCTCAACTCACAATTCTCGCCCCGGAACCCTTGGCTCCCATCCCTTCGCAGGGCATACGGTTGAGGTTGATCTCAAGGGAGTCCACCCGCGCGAGTCCTCTCCCGAGCTGGCCTGGCTCGATCACCTGATCGTTATGCCCGGTCGAGGAGACTGGGTGAGTCTTAGGCCGGTGCTGGACAACTGGCCGCAGACCCAGTGGAGAGGGATCGAAGGTCACGAGCACGGAAGTCCGGGCGCGGATATCAGTAAGTAGCACTTCTCTGCTGCGCCTCTTGATCCACTTTCGCCCGGCGCGGTCCCGTCGGCTTCCCCCAACTCCCAGCGCCTGGTAAAGCAGTCCATTCAGACCGTCGCCCGTTAAAGCAATCGGCCGCGGCTCATGACCGCGGCCCGCAGTTCAGGCGCTCCCCCCTCCTCGCCTAACCAGTCAACGCAACAAACTCCCTGAGCACCGTCCTCAAATCACTAGACGAAAAAGGCTTGGTCAGGAAGCGGTTGGCCCCGGCATCTAGCGCCGCTTTCTGGTCTTCCCTGCCAGTCTTGGCACTGACCACGATGATCGGGATCTTTTGCCATTTGCGGTTCGAGCGCAGGCGGTCGATCAATGAGATACCATCCATCTGGGGCATCTTCAAGTCCATCAGGATCAGGTCGGGTTTCTTGGCTCGGAGCCGGAACAGGGCGTCGCCGGCGTCGTAGGCGGTCTGAGCCTCGAGACCGTACTTCTCGAGTAGCTCGCCCAGTAAATCGACATAGGGCCTCTCATCGTCGACGATCAATATGACCGGCTTGAGCATAGGCAGAACCGTTCCCCAGCGTTCCTTTCTCCATTCTAAGGGTTGAGGGGGCCTCCCGACCTTACAGCGCCCTTTCAAACCGAGCCGGGTTGAGCCGGAAACCCGCTCGCGTATAATCCTTTCGTCCTACTAGACCCCTTAGAATGACCGATCCGAGACCCAGCAAGGGAATGACCAGCGCCGAGATCCGGCAGTCATTCCTGGGCTTCTTCAAGGCCCGCGATCACGTCATCGTCCCCTCAATCCCGCTAGTTCCCGGGGGCGATGAGACCTTGCTGTTCACCAACTCCGGAATGGTCCAGTTCAAGGATGTGTTTCTGGGCACTGGGCAGCGGCCTTACACCCGGGTTGCCGACTCGCAGAAGTGCCTTCGGGTGGCCGGCAAGCACAACGATCTTGACGACGTCGGCCGGGATGATATCCATCACACCTTCTTCGAGATGCTCGGCAACTGGTCTTTTGGGGATTACTACAAGAAGGAAGCCATTGGGTGGGCCTGGGAACTGCTCACCGCGGAGTGGGGACTGCCAAGGGACCGGTTGTGGGCTACCTGCTTTGAAGACGAGCTGGGCCAAATCCCACGCGACGACGAGGCCGCCGAAGCCTGGGCCCGGCAACCCGGCTTTGACTCCTCTCAGATCGCCTTCTTCGGCCGGAAAGAGAATTTCTGGGAGATGGCCGACACCGGCCCGAGTGGCCCCGACAGCGAGATCCACCTGGATCAAGGCCCGGAGTTCTGCACCAAGCAGGACGTAAAGGGCCACCAATGTCGGCTCAATGGAGACTGCGGGCGGTTTGTGGAGCTGTGGAACCTGGTCTTTATCCAATACAACCGCACCAGTCCGACCCAGCTCGATCCACTCCCGAAGATGCACGTTGACACCGGGATGGGATTTGACCGGATCGTCTCGGTCCTGCAGGGGGCGCGATCCAACTATCGGACCGATCAGTTCGCGCCGATTATCGAGACCACCCGGAAACTCGCCGGCCATAGCCAGAAAGAGGTCGAGACTTATTGGACGCCCTACCGGGTGATCGCCGACCACGCCCGGGCGGCGGCCTTTCTCATCGGCGACGGGGTCGTCCCCGGCAACATCGGGCGCAACTACGTGACCCGAATGATCATCCGTCGGGCCAGTCTCTTCGGGACCAAAATCGGCCTGACCGAACCCTTCCTGGC
>CAYHSI010000170.1:3450-5011 GCA_964359225.1 uncultured Anaerolineaceae bacterium | reverse complement strand
AAAGGAGGACACGACCCGTCGGACCGTCGAGAAGTGGACCTGCCATTTCAATGCATTGTAAGGGTGGGAGGCAGGACAAGCACTCCGTGGTTCAATAGCCGACGGAACATAAGGTGCTGCTCCGAGAAGTTCATCACTTTATACTTGGAGCTAGATAGGTTCAATGCCGATCCCGGGGACCGCAGTCGTGGCAACCGACAACTCAGCGACAAATCGCAGGCTCTATCTTGCGATGCTCATGGAACAAAGATTGAAAAGGCCGGCCCGATTCGCCAGCCTGTCGGTGGCGTTCGGCTTAGCGCTCGGCGCCTGCCAACTGATCCGCGACCTCGGGCCGATCGACGAGATCCTACCCGGCGCGGTCCCGACAACGGTCGCTGCGGCGACGCTGCCACCCGGGGCCGCGATCCAGGGCTGGGTGTGGCATGACCTGTGCGTGGCCTGGGGTGGTGTGATCGATCCCGCGGCGATCGCGCCTTCCGGCTGCACCGCCGAAGCGCCCGGGGGCTATCGCGCCGACGGGGTCTTTGAGGCCGGCGAGGCGGGCATTGCAGGCGTGGTTCTACAGCTGGGGGAGGGACTGTGCCCGGGCTCCCCACTGGCGGAGACCACGACCGGTCCCGATGGCAGCTACCGTTTCAGCGGGCTATCCGCTGGGCAATTTTGCGTCAGGCTGGAGCCGGGCTCGAGCTCCAACGCATCTAACCTATTGCCGGGCGGCTGGACCTACCCGCTGGCGGTGGATGGCTTGACGTCGATCAGCGTCGTGTTGTCGTCGGAAGAGACCGTCCAGGAGCTGAACTTCGGGTGGGATTTCGAACTCCTGCCTCCGTCGCTGGGACCCGAGTGGACCCCTACTCCTCCGCCCGGACTGACGCCCAGCGAATCGCTGACGACTTGCGTGGACCGGGCCGAGCTGGTGATGGACGTTACGGTGCCCGATGGTATGCACCTCACGCCCGGACTTAGCTTCGACAAGATCTGGCGGCTCAAGAACGTCGGGAGCTGTGCGTGGACGACCGGCTTCAGCGCGGTCTTCATCAGCGGCGACCGAATGGGAGGAACGAGCCCACAGCTGATCTCCAGAGTCGTCGCCCCGAACGAGGCGATCGATCTTAAAGTCAGCATGAAGGCGCCGACAGCCGCGGGCACCTATCGGGGGAACTGGATGCTGCGCAACCAATCCGCGGTCAACTTCGCGCTCGGCCCGGACGGACTTAGCCCATTCTCGGTCCGGATCGTGGTTGACCCCGCGGCCGGGTCGGTTAGCGGAGGCTGGCGGGGCGAGTACTTTACCAACCGCGACGGTAGCGGAGCCGCCGCGCTGATCCGCACCGACTACAGCATCGATTTCGACTGGGGGCAGGGCGTCCCGGCCCTCTCGATCCCGGCGGACAACTTCTCGGTCCGCTGGACCGGGGCGACCAGCTTCGAGGCGGGCACTTACCGCTTCACCGTGGTGGTGGATGACGGGGCGCGCCTGTTCGTAGACAACAACCTTGTCTTGTCAGAATGGGAGGATGGCGGCGAGCGGGAGCTGAACGTCGAGGTCGGGCTGAGC
>CAYHSI010000170.1:0-3350 GCA_964359225.1 uncultured Anaerolineaceae bacterium | reverse complement strand
ACCGAGACCCCCACCCCCACGGCCACTGCCACTGCGACGGCCACCCCAACCGAGACCGAGACGGTGACGCCTTAGGCATGGGGTTCAGCGCCAGCCTCCTGGATCGGTCCAGGTCTGATTGAATTTCACTCCATCCCTGGCAGCTTGCATTGGTGGCAAGGCAAAGCCGCGAAGACGTAAGATAACAGCCTCCAAAGAGGACAACTGATCCTCGTCGTTTCCGATGCGCTTCAGAAACGCCTGCCATTGCCTCTGGTTCCTGGTAGCAAACTCATGGCTCAGCCCTACTGATGGGAGCGTGGAAATCGGCGTTCTCCTCGAACCAAAGGTGTTCGCGATCGCATCTTTCAAGGATTCACCATCGAATGGGAACGCAATGGAGACTTGCCAGAGATCGAAAAAATCCTTCATCCTGCTGTTCACGTCGCCCAACCGAACGATGGCTTCGAGCTTTTCAGCGACAACGGTCTCCTTGGGGTAAGCTCGCAAGCGAGGCCCTGGCAAATCCAGAATCGTCGGATAGTCGACCTCTTCAGGTCCGGGTGTGATGACATCCGCGAAGGCGGCATCAAGCTGTACGCGGACTCTTGCCTTGCCCAAGGAGCCCCAGAAGCGGACCCGTACGCCCGGATTGCGTTCCTGCTCGGCAATCTGTGCCGCCTGTATGGTGCTCGGATCGAACTCCATCGCGTCAGGTTCCACAGCAACCTGGAGGATCTCTCCGATGATCCTGCTCAACGCGACCGGGCTCGATTCGGTAAAAGCCCGAAAGTCGATATCGCTCGTCGAGCGAGTGAGGCCCATGGGCCAGGCCGTCATCAGCAGTGCCCCCTTGAGGACGAACTGGACACGGTGCGCCGATCTGGAGAGCCTGTACAGGAATCGTTCAAACCCGTAATACCTCAGAACTTGATCGAACGGCTTCTGCCCTTCGCGCGCCTTGTTCCGCAATCGGTCGAGAACCGAAGCTGGGAGATTCCGTTTCGGCTCACTCACACAAGCGCCTCCAGGTAGGGTCGCATCACCGCTTGGACGCGATCAATGGCGGCAAAACGCAGGAGCTCATCAACACTCCGGTCTGCCAGCAGCAGGTACTCTCTAAGGGCCTCGATCGCTATGTCCAGGCCAAGCTTGTTTCGGAACTTGAAGCAGTCAGCAACAGTCTTTTCACGGTTGTAAATCGGCACCGACACACCATCGAGCTCGTAGCTTCCAACTCCGGCCGAGTAGGCCCCTCCGGAAAGCCAGACTACTTGAAGAGGTGGATAGGCGAGTTTCGGCTTCTTCACACTTTGGGGCAGCGCGAGATACACCATGAATGGGATCTGGGTTGTGAGGGCGTGGAAGCTTAGGGCCGAGATGAGGCAGACGACCCCTTGCGGCACGAGCTTGGCGACCTGGATCAGGTCCGAATTGCTTGGGGGTTCGAGTTCTGCGAGACGATAGAGGCCCCGCTCCGCTCTCTCCAGCAGTCCCGCCCCGACCATTCGTGAGAGGGTCTGCGGATGAATCCCGAGGCGCGCAGCCTCCGAGCGGCGTAGAAGTCCACCATGTTCGAGGAAGGTCACTCTTACCTTGTCGCTGGCATTACTCATGGGCTTGATTCTACGCCAAAGGGCACATTGTGACAATAGCACTGTAATTGTATATAACTACAGTCATTCCGTCACCTCTGGGTCTGCCAAAGGTCAGTCTCATCGACGTGGAGTATTGTTCCCTGCATACTGAATGGACCCTTTCGCGCCGGCAGTGAATATTGGCTCAATCCAAGGGCCGAGAGGATCCGAGAGTGGCTTGGGAGGCATTGAAAGGACCGATTTAAGAGAATAGGGCACTTCTCGGCGGACGAGCGGCGCTGCGTGCGGAGGTCAAGCACACAACGCACATCCGGCCTACCTAGCCGAGCGCAAAGGTGATGACATGCAGACTGAAGCTTCCCCGATCGAGGCGCCCACTCGCGCCGAAGAGCCGCGCCTCCCCAAGCGACCACTTGAACTCACGGCTGCCGCCCTGCTGCTAGGCGTGGCGGTCGACGTGCTCTTCGACGGCCACCCGCCGGGAATCTCCTTCCCGATCTGGGCCGCACTTTCCGCCGGCGCGCTGTTACTCGGCGCCCACTGGGAAGGCGTTAGGCCCGACCGCTCGAGGTTGCTCATCCTCCCGTTGATCCTGTTCTTCTCGGCCATTCTCGCCGTCCGGCAGGAGCCGATGACGGTGGCGCTCAGCCTGCTATCCACCCTACTGCTCTTTGGACTGTGGGTGCGAACCCTGCGCCACGGCCGGCTGCTGCGCTTCGGCTGGGCCGACTTCGCCCTGGCCTGGATCACCGTTCCGCTCGAAACGCTGCTGCGGCCCTGGGCGACCGTGGCCTTCGCGACCCGGCGGGTGGCCGGCGATCGGGCGACTCGCAGCCGCGGGGCAGCCGTGGTCCGTGGTCTGCTGCTCGCGCTGCCGGTGCTGATTGTGCTGGTCGCCTTGCTGGCCGCAGCCGACATGATCTTTCACGATCTGGTCGAAAACCTGTTGGCCTGGCTGGATATCGAGTGGATTCGGGAAGCGATCGGCCGCAGCGTGGTGATCGGCTTGAGTGCCCTCCTCAGCCTCGGGGCGCTGGTCACGGCGCTGCGCGATCGGGAGCCGCGGGAATTGATGGGCGAGGATAAGCCGCTGCTCAACCCCTTCCTGGGGTTCATCGAGACCGCGGTAGTGCTCGGCGCGGTGGACCTGGTGTTCGCGGTGTTCGTCGCCATCCAGCTCCGCTATCTCTTCGGCGGGGAAGCGAACATCACCGCGGCTGGCTACACCTACTCCGAATATGCGCGGCGCGGATTCGGCGAACTGGTCTGGGCCGCCTTCCTTAGCCTGGGACTGGTCCTGGCGGTCGCGCATTTGGGTCGCCGCGAGGCTAGCCGTGAGCGGCGCACCTTCAACGGTCTGGGCGCCGGGCTACTCGCAATGCTGGGGGTTACGCTGGCTTCGGCGCTGATGCGCCTGCTGCTATACGAGAACGCCTACGGGTTCACCCGGCTGCGCACGTACACCCACGTGTTCATCTTCTGGCTGGCCGCGCTGCTCGTGGTGTTCGCGGTGCTGCTGTTCCGGGAGCGTTTGAGAGTGCTGGCGCCGGCGAGCGTCGTGGCGGGATTTGGGTTCGTGGCGACCTTGGGGCTGATCAACGTCGATGGTTTCATCGCCTCCAGCAACGTCGCCCGGCTGCAGGCCAGCGGAGAGCTGGATGTGCTCTATCTCGCCCAGCTCACCGGCGACGCGCTCCCCACGCTGGCAGGCAGCCTGACCGAGGCCTCCCCGCCCGAACTCTTGGCTTACCTCGCGTGCCAGCGGGCCATGCG
>CAYHSI010000169.1:0-5014 GCA_964359225.1 uncultured Anaerolineaceae bacterium | reverse complement strand
ACCGAGCGGGCAACCGTTCGAGACCGACCAGGGGAATTGGATCTTGGACGCGACCTTCGGTCCGCTGGAGGATCCGCAGCCGGTGGCCGATCAACTCGACCGCGAGGCGGGGATCGTCGCCCACGGATTGTTCTTGGGCCTGGCGACCGATGTGATCGTGGCCGGCCAGGGAGGGCTGCGCCACTTGCATCGGCTCTAGCTGCGTACGATCGCACTCAACTGGGAGGACAAATGGAAATCGGGATGATCGGACTGGGCCGGATGGGTGGGAATATGACCATCCGGCTGCTGCAGGGCGGGCATCAGGTGGTGGTGTGGGACCGGAATCCTCCCAAGATCGAGGCCGCGGTTGTTCGGGGCGCGCGGGGAACCGCTGCGCTCGCCGGCCTTGCCCAGAAAATGACACCGCCGCGGGCCGCCTGGATCATGCTGCCGGCCGGAGAGCCGACTGAGGCGGCTGTGCGCAGTCTCGAAGAAACTTTCGAAGCCGGCGACGCGATTGTTGACGGTGGAAACAGCAATTACAAGGAAAGCATCCAGCGAGCGGAAAGGTTGCGCCAGCGCGGCATTTCCTTTGTCGACGTGGGTACTAGCGGGGGGATTTGGGGCCTCACTCAGGGGTACAGTCTCATGGTGGGTGGTGAGTCGCAGGTCGTCGCCCGCCTCAAGCCGATCTTTGAAACGCTGGCCCCCGCTCCCGATCAGGGCTGGGGCCACGTGGGGCCAAGCGGCTCCGGACATTTCGTCAAGATGGTGCACAACGGGATCGAATACGGCCTCATGCAGGCGTATGCCGAGGGCTTCGAGATTCTCAAGAGCAAGTCCGAGTTTGGCCTGGACAATTCGCAGATCGCCGAAATCTGGCGCTACGGCAGTGTGGTGCGCTCCTGGCTGCTCGATCTGGCGGCCAACGCGCTCAAAGCGGATCCCTCCCTGAGCGGGATCAAGGGTTGGGTGGCCGACAGCGGCGAGGGACGGTGGACTGTGGCCGAGGCGATCGAGCTCAACGTGCCCGCGCCGGTGATCACCCTATCCCTGCTGATGCGATTCGTCAGCCGGCAAGAGGAGAGCTATGCCGCAAAACTGCTGGCCGCGCTGCGCGCGCAGTTTGGCGGCCACGCAGTGCGGCCTTCGGCCTGAGTCGCCGACCAGGCCCGATTCAGCGTCGGGCGTTCGGCAACAGAATCGAGCATGGATAACGGACTCCCGATTTCTATCGTGATCTTTGGAGCGACCGGCGACCTGACCCAGCGCAAGCTGGTCCCGGCGCTCTACAACCAGCGGGCCAAAGGGCGGATCCCCGGTGAGTTCAATATCATCGGCTCGGCTCGGACCCCGCTTTCGCATGATGAGTTCCGGAGCCGGATGCGGCTCGGGATGGAATCGCTGGCCGGGATGGTTCCCGAGGCAGAGGCCTGGAAGGAGTTTTCCGACCGACTCTGGTACCTGCCGGGCGACGTTAGCCAGCCCGAGTTCTGCGCGGCGTTGGAACGTTTTCTACGCGAGCGGGAAGGCGGGCCCGCCAATCGGTTGTATTACCTGGCCACCGCCCCCGAGCTGTTCCCGGTGATCTTGACTCAGCTGGGCGCCGCTGAGATGACCGACGAAGAATCGGGCTGGCGACGGGTCGTCGTTGAGAAGCCGTTCGGGCGAGACCTGCAGTCGGCGGTCGAGCTCAACGGGATCATTCATACCGCTTTCGCTGAGCACCAGGTCTATCGGATCGACCACTACTTGGGCAAGGACACCGCCCAGAACATCCTCTATTTCCGATTCCTGAACACCATTTTCGAACCGTTGTGGAACCGCAACTACATCGACCACGTTCAGATCACGGTCGCAGAAACGGTCGACGTGCAGCATCGAGCCGAGTACTACGACCAGGCCGGGGTGATGCGAGACATCATTCAGAATCACATGCTGCAGCTGCTCACCCTGGTGGCCATGGAGCCACCCGCCATGTTCGATGCCGACGCGGTCCGCAATGAGAAGGTCAAACTGCTCCGAGCGGTGCGGCCGGTCGGGCTGGAGGACACGGTGCGGGCCCAATACGAAGGCTATCGCTCGACGCCCGGGGCATCGCCGAATTCGGTGACTCCCACCTTCGCCGCGATCAAGCTCTATGTGGACAACTGGCGCTGGCAGGGGGTGCCCTTTTATGTGCGATCTGGCAAGGCGCTGGCGGCCAAGACCAGTGAGATCGTGATCGAGTTCAAGCGACCGCCGCATGTGTTGTTCCAGCTGCCGATGGATTATGAACTCACTCCCAACTTCCTGTCGCTCTGCATCCAACCGGATGAGGGGATCCATCTGCGGTTCGAGACGAAGGTTCCCGGTGCACTCATGTTGACCCGGTCGGTGGACATGGAATTCCTTTACTCCTCCTTCGGTGGCGCCGGCTTGCCGGATGCCTACGAGCGGCTGCTGATCGACGCCCTCAAAGGCGACGCCTCGCTCTTCACCCGTAGCGACGAAATAGAAATGGCCTGGAAACTGGTCGATCCGATCGTGAAGGAGTGGGAAAGCTCCCCCAACCATCCTCCCCTGGGGCTCTACCGTACAGGCAGCTGGGGGCCTCCGGAGGCCGAGGCCTTTATCTCCCGCGACGGTCGCATCTGGCGAATGGGATGCGGGGACGCTCAGACCGGGTCGTAAGTTGTGAGCGCGCTGCGGGTGATTGTCGTCTCCGATGATCCGCTGGCCCGGGCCGGTCTCCACAAGCTGCTTGCAGAGCAGACCGATCTGGAGGTCGCCGGCGAAAACGCCGGAGATGCCTCGGTGACCCAGGCCTTTCAAGCCTATCAACCGGATGCCGTACTGTGGGATCTGGGCTGGGGGGATCACGGGCAGGGTTGGCGTGATCCACTGACCGAATTGGTCGAGGCCGGCGGGAGGGTCGTGGCCCTGATCTCTGAGGCATCCCAAACCGCCGAACTTCGGTCAGCGGGCGTGCGCGGTTTGCTGGGTCGAGATGCACCACCCGATCGGATTATTGCCGCGGTGGCCGCGGTCCAGCAGGGTTTGCTCGCAGTTGAACCCAGGTTTGAGCTGCCGCTGATGGCCCCGCCGGACGAGCTTCCGCTCGAAGCGCTGACCGACCGAGAGCGGGAAGTCTTGCAGCTCATGGCTGAAGGGTTGTCGAACAAATCCATCGCCTATCGGCTGAAGATCAGCGAACACACGGTCAAGTTCCATGTGAACGGGATCATGCGCAAGCTTGGGGCGCAGAGCCGAACCGATGCGGTAGTGCGGGCGACCCGTCTGGGATGGATCTTGCTGTAGGGCTAGTCGATCGTGCAGGCCAACCTAGCCATTTGGGCGGTCCGGATCCGTCCCGCCAGTCGTATGCTTGCTTAAATTCGGGAGGCTGATATGGCGAGCGTGATCGAGAACATGTCGAATGAGTTGGCCAAGATGGTGGAACTGGCCGGGCCAGCCGTGGTGCGGGTCGAAGGTCGGCGCCGGATGCCGGCCTCCGGGATTGTGTGGTCGAAAGATGGCCTGATTGTCACCGCCCATCATGTGCTGGAACGCGACGACCGGCTCCGGGTGGGCGTGGGCGGAGAAGAGAAGGCCGATGCCCAACTGGTCGGCAGGGACCCCAGCACCGACCTGGCGGTGCTCAAGACCGACCAAAAAGGTCTCGTACCGGCAGATTGGGTTGAGCTCGAAGCGCTGAAAGTCGGGCACCTGGTGCTGGCACTCGGCCGCCCTGGGCGAACCGTTCAGGCCACCCTGGGGATCGTGAGTGCGTTGGGGAAGAACTGGCGCACGCCGGCCGGCGGGATGGTTGACCGTTATCTGCAGACCGATGTGGTGATGTACCCCGGGTTCTCGGGAGGTGCGCTGGTCAACGTGGAGGGGAAGGTCTTGGGCTTGAACACTTCGGCTCATGGAGGAGTCAGCCTGACCATTCCCACTTCGACCGTTCGAAGAGTCGCAGAAGCACTCCTGACCGATGGAAAAGTACGCCGAGGCTATCTGGGGGTTGGGGTGCAGCCGGTGCGGCTGCCGGAAGCGCTGCTCGAGGAACTCGGGCAGGAGACTGGGCTGATCCTGGTCTCGGTCGAGCCCGGCAGTCCTGCAGATCAGGGCGGGCTCACCCTGGGCGACACTCTGCTCTCGTTGGATGGAAATCCGCTGCGTCGGCTGGATGAGCTGCTCGACCTGCTCTCGCACGAGCTTGTCGACCGAGAAGTTGCGCTGCGTATCCTGCGGGCAGGCGAGTCGCGGCAAATGAAGGTCACCATCGGGGAACGGACGTGAGTCGAGTCTTGCTGGAGGTTAACTCCGGACTAGCCCAGCTGGCCGAGTCGGTCCACAAGAGTCTGGTTCAAATTGAGAACGGGCACCACGGGACCGGCGCCGGAACGATCTGGCATCCAGAGGGGCTGATCCTGACCAATGCCCATGTCGTCAGCCGTGACCAGTTGCGGGTAGCCCTGCCGGACGGGAGTCGACACTCGGCCCGGCTGCTGGCGCGCGATCGGGAACTCGACCTCGCCGCGCTTTCGCTGGAGGCCTCCGACCTTCCCTCGATCGAGCTGGGCGATTCGCGGGCGCTGCGGCCTGGGGATTGGGTGATGGCCTTCGGTCATCCCTGGGGGGTCGACGGTGCAGCCACCGCGGGAGTCGTGATCGGGCAGGCCGAGAATCTCCCGGAGCGCCCGCAATTTGGTCGTGACTGGTTGGCTGTTGGGCTGCACTACCGTCCGGGTCACTCTGGCGGGCCGCTGGTTGACTCGGCCGGTCGCTTGGTCGGGATCAACACCGTCATGCTCGGACCGGATGTCGGTTTGGCGGTCCCGGTCCATGAAGTCAAGGCTTTCTTGAAACGAGCGATCCGAGAACTGTAGGCGTTTCAAGCCGGCAAAAGGCCAGGCCTGCGCGCGCTCAGGCGCCAAGGATGGGCCCGCTTAACCCCCGGCGGAAAGCTGGCAATCGCCATTCAAGGTGACAGTCAGCGAATAGCCCGACGCAGCGGCGTTCTTGTCGAACACGAACTTTAGTGGCT
>CAYHSI010000168.1:0-5015 GCA_964359225.1 uncultured Anaerolineaceae bacterium | reverse complement strand
ACACTTCGTCAACATCAAGGTCGATCGGGAGGAGCGGCCAGATCTCGATAGCCTGTACATGGACGCGGTGGTTGCGATGACCGGCCAGGGTGGCTGGCCGATGTCCGTATTCTTAACCCCGGAGGGGAAGCCGTTCTACGGTGGGACCTACTTCCCTCCGAACCGGCGCTTCAACCTGCCTTCCTTCCGCGAGCTGCTGCTCGGACTCGCCGAGAAGTGGCAGGAGGACCGATCCGGGGTGCGAAAGGTGGGCGAGGAACTTTCTGCCCGGGTCGGCGCCGCGCCGGCCTTGGTGCCGCGGGAGGCGGAACTCGATGAATCGCTGCTCCAACCCGCGGCGGAGGCGCTCTTCCGCACTTTCGATTGGGACCATGGAGGTTGGGGCCGCGCCCCGAAGTTCCCACAGCCGATGGCAGTGGAGTTTCTGCTCCGCCGCCACGCCCGGGGCGGAGACCGACTGGCGCTGGACATGGCGACCAAGGCGCTGCGGTCGATGGCCATGGGAGGAATCTTCGATCACCTTGGAGGCGGTTTCGCCCGCTACTCAGTGGACGAGCATTGGCTGGTTCCCCATTTCGAGAAGATGCTTTATGACAACGCCCAGCTGGTGCGGGCCTATCTGCATGGCTGGCAGGTAACCGGCGATCGAACGCTGTTAGAAGTTGTCGAGTCGACCTTGGCCTTCATGCTGAGTGAGCTGGGCGATCCAGCCGGCGGATTCTATTCCTCGCTGGACGCCGATTCCGAGGGCGAAGAGGGAAAGTATTACCTCTGGTCGTGGGAGGAAGTCAGGAACATCCTTGGGGACGGGGAAGCCCTCGCTCTCTTCCGCGCGGCTTACGGCGTAACCGAGGCCGGCAACTTCGAGGGCAGAAACATCCTCAATCGCGTGGCTGACGACCAGGCCTTGTCCGCCAGATTCGGACTGCCGGCCGAGGCAGTGGCTGCTCAGCTCGCCGCGGGCCGGAAGCTGCTCTTGGCGGCTCGGGCCGGGCGCATCCGCCCCGGCCTCGATGACAAAGTGCTGACGGGTTGGAACGGGTTAGCCCTGGTGGCACTGGCGGAGGCCGCCCGTGCAACCTTGAGACCTGACTACCTGCACGCCGCCCAACTTCAGGCCGACTTCCTGCTGGGCAACCTGATTGTCGACGGGCGCCTGCACCGCTCCTGGCGCGCGGCTCAGGCCCGCCATGTGGCCTACTTGGAGGACCACGCCTCCCTGGGTCTCGGCTTGTTGGCCCTGTATCAGGCGGATTTCAATCCGCGCTGGTTCCGGGCTGCAGTCGCCCAGGCGGACGAGATCCTGGCCGCGTTCGCCGATCCGCAGGGCGGCTTCTTCGATACCCGCCACGACCACGAAGCGTTGATTGCACGGCCAAAGTCGGTCCAGGATAGCCCGCTTCCAAGCGGGAACACCCTGGCCTGCATGCTGCTGCTCGAGTTGGGTGCCTTGGATGGTGATTCTCGGTATATCAGTCCCGCCGAATCGATCCTGCGGGCGATCGCGCCCACCGCGGCTCAGTATCCGACCGCGTTCGCAGGCGGGCTATGCGCAATCGACTTCGGGTTGGGGCCTCAACTTCAGCTCGCGATCGCCGGCTCGCTCGAGGATCCAGCCGTCAACAGCCTGGCCGCGGTCGCCAACCGGCGATTCCTTCCAAACCTGGTCATGGCCGGCGGCCTTCCGGGAGCGACGGGTTCGCCTCGCCTGATGGCCGACCGGCCGCTGCAGGGGGGAGGGCCAACCGCCTACCTGTGCCAGGGCTTCGCCTGCCGGCTGCCGACGAGCTCTGCCGAAGAGCTCGCAGCTCAGATTGAATCGGCGAATAGGAGGACTCAACCGTAATAGGGCAATGATCCTAAATTGGCAAGTGCCTTCGCCTCGGTAGAGTTGTTTGTCCCGCCCCCGACACGAACAAAACCTCTCAGCTGACCAGCGCTCAATGCTATACTCATCGTCAGATCACTAGCGGACTAGCAACTCCGATCTCGCCTCGGCTTGACGGCCCTGTTGGCACATCACGCCCCGAAATGCTGGTCGGCACTGAAGTACCTCCGATGGTTCGCAGAATCTCGATCGTTAGCTTGCTAGCAGGCGCTCTTGTCGGCGCATGCGGACTTATCTCAGGCCCGCGAGCGGAGCAGCTCGCCGCCACGATGGTGGCCCAGACCAGCACGGCAGCCAGCCCAACTGCTCTCGCAACCGATACACCTCCAGCCACTTCATCGGCAACGGACCCTCCAGTTCCTCCCACCGCGACCAGTACGGCCACGCCTCAACCAACGCCGACGTTGGGTCCTATCCTCGTGTCCGATGAGTTCGCCAGCGACGTGGGTACTTGGCTCGATTGCGATGTTTGTTCCTGGGAAGAGGGTGTACTGGTCGCCGGACCGTGGCCAGTTTCTGGCGCGTACGAGCAGCACAACATTGTGTGCGGTCCATGTGGGCCAGCCCGGCACTTCCGGATGGCGGTCGACGTCACCTATGGGAGCGGTCCGAGCGAGCGAGGATTTGGACTCATGGTTAGGCAGACTGAGGCATTTCTCCTAACCGCCGAAGTGACTCCTCACCAGACGCTGGATGGATGGAGGTATGACTACCAGAACCGCCTGTGGGAGTTGCTGAGCGGAGAGCTCTCAGGAGCCGTCCGGCCCGGAAGGAGCACCAACCGGGTTGAGGTCGAAGTGGCCCCCGCAGAAATACCCGGAAATGTGCATGTCTCAATTGGTGTGAATGGCCGAAATCTGATCGTGCTTTTCAATCAGCCTGGCGAAATCGGCCCCTTGGGACTGACCCTATACGGCCATGCCGTCGAGGTCATCTTTGACAACTTCCAATTCGAGGAGCTGCCTCCGTACAGCGGTTGGCAGCGGCCTCAGCCTGGCGGTCTCACCGGCTGAGTCAACGCCCCAGCAATTGCTGTTCCGGGTTTGGCTGACCGCACCGCCTATGTGAGTGTAGCAGGCACGATCACCAGTCCGGCTCGATATCATCTCCTGGGTCGTCGGTAAGTTGTCGCAGCTCCCCACTCTCAACCATCAATAAGAAGAGCTCGAAGTTCCCGCTCCGGTCAGAAGCGAAGACCAGCCACTTCCCGTCGGGGGACCAGGCTGGGTGGGCGTCTTCGGCGGGGTGATTGGTGAGCTGCACTGCCCCAAATCCGCCAAGTGTGATGTAGTAGATGTCCCCTCTTGCCGAGAAGGCTATCCGTTCGCCATCCGGCGACCACGAAGGGTGCGCGCCTCCGACGTCGGAAATTCGAACTGGATTCGTGCCGTCCGCACTCACGAGGTACATGCCTGCGGCAGTTTCATACGCGATCTGGAGGCCATCTGAAGACCACGCAGGGTCTCCGATCACGAATGGCTCCAACAGCAGAGGCTGGGAATTGCCTCCTTCTGCAGGAGCCGTGTAGATGCCATAAGTGAATCGGGGAGGGTGGGCGTGGTAACACTCCACGGACTCGGAGCACGGCGGGGGCGGCCCACTTCCACCTCGGCAATTGGCTGCGCAGAAGCTATGGGAGAAGGCCAGGATGTTCTGCGGTGACCAGGAGGGCCACCAACCTCGACTTAGGAGCTTATAGCTCGCGGAGCCGTCGAAGTTGATGAGATAGACCCCCGTCTCAATTGCTTGGTGTGAATTGTAGTAGGTGTAGGCGAGCCGAGTACCATCGGGCGACCAGGAGGGTCCCCACTCGTCGGCGGACGATGGAGTCAGGCGGCTCAGCTCTGTACCATCCGATCGGATCGTGAAAAGGTCCCGTTGGCCATACCGGTTGGATATGAAGGCTATCCGGCCACCTCCTGCAAGTGGCGTCGGGGTGGCGGTCGCCGTCTGAGTAGCCGTTGAAGTTGGCGAGGCCGTGGGCTTCGCCGTAGGTGGGGGCTGAGTAGGAGTGACGGCGGCGGCGGTACCTGCGACGATCGTGGCGGCTTGGTCCTCCACGCGCAGGGCAGAAACGCAGCCTGCGGTTGCAATTAGGACAATTGGGAGGCTGACCAAGCACCTCCCTCGAATAGCGGCTCTCATTTGGCTCCTAGCTGCTTGACCAATCCGGATCGATCTCGTCGGCCGGGTCGAAAGTCAATTGGATCAGCCCTCCGGTCTCAAGCTCCAGCACGTAGATGTCAAAGCTCCCGGCCCGATTCGAGCTGAAGGCGATTAGACGGCCGTCCGGTGACCAGGCGGGATGTCTATCCGCGGCGACATGATTGGTCAGCCGTTGAACCCCGGACCCTGTCAAGTCCATTACGAATATCTCATAGTTCCCTTCACGATCGGAACTGAACGCAATCCGGCTGCCGTCTGGCGACCAATTGGGCTCGAAGCTGTTTGCGCCGGGCAGCCTCGTCAGGTTTATGGAACCCTTGCCATCCGGAGCCATCAAAAAGATGTCAGCCCCGTGTGAACTACGACCGGACCTGGTGAAGGCAATTAGCGATCCGTCGGGCGACCAGTCAGGGGAGGAATGGTATTGCCCATCTGGGCCTGAGGTTAGGAATCGCTGCCCCGTCCCATCTGAGTTCACCACGATCACTTCGGCGCTGTTTTGGCCACAGATGGCATCATGACACCTAAATTGCGCCCCGACGATCATTGTTCCGTCCGGCGACCAGGCCGGGCCGAAGCCATCCCCCTTGACGAGAAGGTGGCCCGGCCCTCCACCGGATGAAACCAGGTATAGATCCCGGGTCTTCCCGCCCGAGGTATAAGCTATCCACATACCATCCGGGGACCATGCCGGCTCGAAGTCTTGGCGCAGATCGGTCGTCAGCCGGGTGACCTCTCCACCGCTCGGGGCAATCGTGTATATATCGAAGTGCCCGAATCGATTGGAGGCGAATGCGATCAGCCCTCCCGAACCGGGCTGAGTCGGCGTGATGCTGGGCACGGAGGTCGAAGTCGGTGTCGGGGTGGACTCGGCTGTGGGAGAGAGGGTGGAGCTGGGCGATGAGGTTGCGGCATTTTCTGCCGCCAGAGCAGTCGCCGCAACGAATGTTTCGGCAAGTTC
>CAYHSI010000167.1:0-5043 GCA_964359225.1 uncultured Anaerolineaceae bacterium | reverse complement strand
GCGACCGATCCGCAGGCGCTGGCCGCGGTGCGGGAGCTGGCGCCGGACCTGTGGATCCTGGCGCCGGGCGTCGGCCCGCAGGGAGCCGATTTGGAGGCGGCGCTGCGAGCGGGACTCCGCGAGGACGGCGCGGGATTGTTGGTCGCAGTCTCGCGGGCGATCGCCCAGGCAGAGGCTCCTGCGCAGGAGGCCGCTCGGATGAAGTCACAGGTGAATTCGATTCGTGACAGGGTTACCTCCCGGATAGGGCGGACGAGCCGGCCTCCGAGCCACATTCCGGAACTCTCGCCCGGGCTGGCGAGCCTCGCCGAGGGGCTGCTGCAGGCGGGCTGCGTTCAGTTCGGCGATTTTAAGCTGAAGTCGGGCGAGCAATCCCCGATCTACTTCGATCTGCGCCGACTGACCGGCGATCCGGCACTCCTCCGCCGAGTCGCGGATGCCTACCTTCCGCTGCTGACCGGGCTGTCCTTCGATCGGCTCGCCGCCGTCCCCTACGCTGGCTTGCCCATTGCGACGGCACTGTCGCTGCAATCAGGCGTTCCGCTGGTCTACCCCCGCAAGGAGCTCAAGGAGTATGGGACGGGTGCAGTGGTCGAAGGCGGATACAAGCCCGGCGAGGTCGCCCTGCTCATTGACGACCTGGCAACCACCGGCGGAAGCAAGTTCGAGGCCATCGAACGACTCGGTGCAGCCGGCCTGACCGTGCAGGATGTCGTCGTGTTGATCGATCGACAAGCCGGGGCGCGCCAGGCGCTGGCCCAAGCCGGCCTGCGCCTTCACACGGTCTTCTCCCTCTCCCAGCTGCTTAGCCAGTGGGAGCTCGTGGGCGCGGTGCCCGTGGATGACCTCGCGAACGTGAGAGAATTCGTGTCTCGTGAACAGCACTCATGAAGGCTCCAGGGATTCCAATCGACATCGACTCCTTCTGGGAGTATTCAGACCCCGCCTCCAGCGAAGAGCGCTTTCGTGGTTTGCTAAGTTCAGCACAAGGCGATGAGCGCCTCGAGCTGCTCACTCAGATTGCTCGGACCTTTGGGCTCCGCCAACGGTTCGATGAGGCCCACGAAATCTTGAACCAGGTAGAGGGGGAACTTGCCGATGCCGGTCCACGACCGCGCATTCGGTATTTGCTCGAGCGCGGGCGAACGCACAATTCCAGTGGCGAAAGCGAAATGGGGCGTCCATTCTTTGTCGAGGCCTGGGAACGGGCACAGACTGCACATCAGGAGGGTTTGGCTGTTGACGCGGCACACATGGTGGCGATTACCTACTCGGGAAAGCAAGAGGCTCTCGATTGGAATCAGCGCGGACTGGAGCTGGCCCGCGGGTCCGAGGATCCAAAGGCCCTTGCGCTCATACCGGCAATGCTGAACAACAATGCCTGGGACTTGCACGATATGGGTCACTTCGCTCAGGCCCTGCCGATCTTTGAGGAAGCCCTCGCGGTGTGGCGTGGACGCGGCAAGCCCAAACAGATCCTGGCTGCCAAGTGGGCCGTCGCGCGAGGCCTCCGATCGCTTGGGCGCCATGCCGACGCTCTAGCGATCTTGCGGGAACTTGAAGCTGAGCATGCCGCCCTGGGGTCGGTTGAGGGAACTGTGCTCGAAGAGATCGCGGAGAATCTTGCTGCAATCGGAGCGGTCAATTGAAGATCCATCTGGTCGACGGCACCTACGAACTTTTCCGAAGTTTCTACGGCGTGCCCTCGAAGAAGGCGCCCGATGGGCGTGAGGTTGGCGCCACGGTCGGTCTGCTCAATAGCCTGCTCCTGCTCCTGACCAAGGAGGGAGCGACCCATGTCGGCTGCGCATTCGATCACGTCATCGAGTCGTTCCGCAATGACCTCTACCCGGGATACAAGACCGGCGAAGGCATCGACCCGGACCTCCTGGCCCAGTTCCCGCTTGCCGAAAGGGCCGTCGCGGCCTTGGGTCTGGTTGTCTGGCCGATGGTCAAATTCGAGGCCGACGACGCACTCGCCTCGGCGACCTTTCGTTTCCAGCGCAAGCGCTCCGTCGAACAAGTCGTGCTCTGCTCCCCCGACAAAGACCTTGCCCAACTGGTCTCAGGGGCTCGGGTCGTGAGTTGGGACCGCCGCCGAGACATCATTTATGACGAAGCCGCGGTCATCGAGAAGTTTGGTGTTTCGCCAGCTTCCATCCCCGACTGGCTCGCGTTGGTGGGCGACTCTGCGGATGGCTACCCTGGGGTCCCCGCGTGGGGTGAGAAATCTGCCTCCGCGGTGCTCTCCAAGTACAAGCACCTCGAGGCCATCCCGAAAGATCATCGCAAGTGGGGCCTGCCCGCCGGCCGTGCCCTCCGCCTCGCAGAGAATCTCAACACCCACAGGGAGGACGCCTTCCTTTTCCGCCGCCTGGCGACTCTTCGCACCGACGTCCCCCTCGAAGAAAACCTCAAAGATCTGGAATGGCGCGGTGCGCGGAAACGACTGAGAAAGCTGTGCAATGAGCTGGGGGCCAACCGCCTGCCCGATCGAGTCCCTCGCTGGGCCCTGGTGCCACGGTCGTCCCGCATTAAAGGCGCATAGCAAAACTACTTGGTCAAGTCCGACGAGGGGTCCGGGGCATCCCTTGCATCCCGGAGAGCTAGCCAGACACACTCTAAGTGAGGAGGTTCTGCCATCGTGAGCGAAGAAGAAGCTTCGGAGCAGCCCAGGCATCTCCGTCAAATAGAAGTTGTCGCCAAAGCGACGACGGTCCAAGGTTGGCGTAAGCAGGTAGTCGCCGGTCAACGCGGAGAGGAACGTTTCACCTTCTTCAGTGATGAAGGCTCCTACATGCCCGGAGGCCAGGGCACGGCACCCACGCCCTTGACTTACTTCGTCTCGGGCGTCGCCCTCTGACTGCTCTCCCAAGTGTCGCAGGTTGCGGCCAAGCGAAAACTTGTCCTACGGAACGAGAGCGTAAGGGTGGTGGCGCGATTCCGAGAAGCGGGGTCCGTCCTGGGTGGGACGCAAGACGGAACGTGCGAGGGCCTCTCCATCGAACTCTTTCTCGACAGTGACGAATCAGAAGAAGCGATTGTTAAGCTGATCAGCCTAGCTCATCGCATGTGCTTCACTGAACATGCCTTATCGGAGGCCGTCCCGCTTTCAACAAACCACCGTCTGAACGGGGATCCCATTGAGGTTCACTTGTCCGAGTGAGGAATCCGCGCTTCTCGGCGCATGACAGCTCGCTGAGGCGGATACCACCAAGTTTGAACGGTTGAGTGATAGGATGGAGACCACCTTGATCTCGGTGGCGTGATTCCCGTTCTCACCTTGAGCATACTGCTTCTCGAGCAGAGCCCGCACACGCTCACTCGAATACCGCGGGCTCGGGGCTGAGCCTTGGAACGCTTCGAGCTCCAACTCACGGGAAGGTCACGCCAGGATCTTCAATCCATTATTGAGGAGGCGGCCAAGACCCTCGGCCTGGTGACTACCCAGATCACCACCCTTTCGACGTATCCCGGCTCGGTTCACTGGCATTTCAAGCAGGGCAAAGGGCGTGGTACGTTGGAGGCAACTTACTGGCCTGAGGGTCATCGAGCATGGCTTTCCTATCGATCGGGTCGAGAGGCCGAGTGGATTGCTCCGGCAATTCGAGAATTCAAGCGCTTCGTTCGGAAATCCATGCGAAGTCGGGTTAGCGAGCGGCTTTATTCAGTTCGCCGATCGCCGATCCACGGACGCGGGGTCTTCGCCCTTCGCCGCATCCCCAAGGGTAAGCGGGTGATCGAATATCGGGGTGAGCGGATCTCGCCGGAAGAAGCGACCCGAAGATTCGACGAGTCGATGGATTATCCGTTCACTTACCTGTTCGAAGTCGATGAATCAACAATCATCGATGCGGAGGTGCGCGGCAACTCCGCCCGCTACATCAACCATTCCTGCTCGCCGAATTGCGAGTCGCTGAATGACGGCGGGCGAATCTTCATCGAGACCCTCCGCCAGATCTCACCCGGGGAAGAGCTGACCTACGACTACCAGCTCGAGACCGAGGAACCTGTAACCCGCCGGCTGCAAGCGGTGTTTGGCTGCAACTGCGGCACCCGCCACTGCAGGGGCACTCTGCTCAGTGTCGACTAATTCGCGCTGGCCAGCGCCCAGCCTTCGGCTGAGCCAGGACGAGGCGCGCCGATTCATCCTGGCCCACCAGATGCTCTGGCCGCCGCGCCGACTGCAGGGGAAAGATGGAATCCTCGACTTCGTCGGGCAGGTCGGGTCGATCCAGTTCGATCCGATCAACGTGGTTGGGCGCAACCCGGACCTGGTGCTGCAATCCCGCATTGGCCGCTACCAGCCCGGATTGCTGGAGGAGCTGCTTTATGGTGAACGCCGGCTGGTGGAAGTCTGGGACAAAGCCGCCTCGATCATCCTAACCAGCGACTGGCCGCGTTTCGCCCGGCACCGGGAGCGCATGCGCCGGGAGCACGGAAGCCCCTCCAATCCACAGATGAAAGCCGCGCCCCAGGTGATCGAGGCGATCCGGGATCGCGGGCCGCTGTCCTCGATCGACTTTAAGGATCAGGCCCGTATCCAGTCGAATTGGGGAATTCCCACCACGCTGGCCCGGGCTGCGCTCGAGATCCTGCACGCAATGGGCGAGCTGGTCGTGGATCATCGAGTCGGAACTCGGAGGGCGTTCGATCTGGCCGAACGCTTGCTGCCGGCGGACTTGATGACTGCGCCCGATCCGATCAACGACGACTCAGACTACCGGGCCTGGCACGTCTTGCGCCGAATCGGGGGCCTGGGTCTTGCCAGCCCGACTGCCTCCGAATACTGGCTCGCGAGCCACCAGATGAAGAGCAGGGAACGGCAGGCCATCCTGAACCGGCTGGTCGAGGTCGGTGAACTCGTCGCAGTTGCCGTCGAAGAGCTGCCGGACCAGAGGTTTTTCTTGAGACAGACGGACCTGCCCACTCTGGAGGCGGCCCGCACGAAGCGGTCCCCGCAACCAAAGGCGAGTTTCATCGCGCCGCTCGACAATCTGATGTGGCACCGGGACCTGCTGCGCCGGATCTTTGACTTCGACT
>CAYHSI010000166.1:0-5044 GCA_964359225.1 uncultured Anaerolineaceae bacterium | reverse complement strand
TATGCAGATCATGCACGTCGGCCCGTACTCCGAAGAACCTCGGACCGTCGAGAAAATGATGGCATTCGCTGGCGAACACGGCTATGTTCGTCGCGGCAAGCATCACGAGATCTACCTGGGCGACCCACGCAAGAGCAAGCCGGAGCGATTGAGGACGATCCTGCGACAACCGATCAAGAAGGCTGCCTGAGGGGGACACCCGGGGTTGGATAGAAGCAAGATCGGAAGCTGGGGTGGAAAGTGGCCGTGGACTCAGCGCGGCTGAGATTTGACCACGCACTCGTCGCGGTCCTGGAATTGACGGCCGCGAAGTCAGAATTCGAGTCCCTTGGTTTCTCCGTTATTCCCGGCGGCCAGCACTCCGGCGGGCTGACAGAGAATGCGCTGGTGACATTCGCGGACGGCAACTACCTGGAACTCATCGCTCCCACGAGCCTTGAGCTCCTGGAGCACCCGCCGCAACCGGGTCCCGGCAACTACCTTTTTCTGTTTGATTCCGGGGAGGGTTTCGCCGGATATGCATTCGACGCTCCGAATCTCAACGCCGAGGTGGAGCGGGTCCGTTCGAACGGCATCGACATTGGCGATCCGCAACCGGGAGGCCGGCGGCGGCACGATGGGGAGCAGCTGGCCTGGCGGACGGCGATGCTGCCCGACACCCGTTCGCCCTTCTTCCTGACCGATGACACGCCGCGGGACCGGCGAATTCGCGAGGACTCCGAGATCACCACGCACCCGAACGGCGCGGTGGGTGTCATCGGGATCGTGATCCCGGTCGAAAACCTGGAGCGGGCAGTGGCCTGGCACGAAGTGCTCTTGGGGGTGCCCTCAAGGCCTGGTTCGTCTCGAGTTGGAGCCGCCTCTGCCGAATTCCAGATCGGAGGCTTTAGCCTGATGTTAGCTGAGCCGGAGGGCAAGGCGAGCCCGTTGAGCGAATTCTTGGCCCGGCGCGGCCCGGTGCCCTACCAGGTCCAAATTCGGACAACCCGCCCTCAGCATGTCGCTAGCCTAGAAGCTCGCGGAGCGCGAATCGAGCTGGTTCAGTCCTGAATGCATTGTGCCCATTTTTACAATAAAGGTTTGAGGCAACTGGAGAGACCATGAGCCTATACTTGTTCTTGAAATGGATCCACGTCTTGGCGGCCATCACCGCCCTTGGCGCGAATCTGACCTATGTGGTCTGGATCCGGCTGGGCGAACGCAGCCAGCCGAACTTGCTGCATACCCTGAGAGGGATCCAATTCTTGGATGACCGGATCGCCAACCCGGCCTACGGAGTGGTGGTGGTCACCGGGCTGCTGATGGTCTGGGTGAACAAACTGTCACTGCTCACCTCGTGGATCACGATACCCCTGATCCTGGTGATCGTGGTGACCGGGTTGGGCATTGCGGTCTACTCGCCCGCGATGAGGCGGCAGATCCAGGCGGGGGAGGCCGAGGGCCCCACCTCTGCGTCTTACCAAGCTGCCTCCCGCCGGGCAATGCTGGCTGGAGCCCTCACCACCGTGCTGGTCGTGGCGATTGTGTTTGTGATGGTGGTCAAGCCCGTCTTGTGGAGTTAGGGCGGACGATCGAGAGGGTTGGGAGGAGCCATGGCTGAGGTTCGGGCTCGCCGGAAATACTGGTTAAGGCTCGGCCTCACGGCGGTCGTGGCATTGGTCATTGTCGCCGGAGTGGCGGTGGTCTTAGTCGCCCGCTCGAGGGCGGCCGAACTCATCTCGCATCCGCGGGATCAGCGCCAGCCGTTGGAGGGCTCGCCGGCCGATCTGGGGTTGCCCTATGATGACGTGGAAGTTGTGTCGGCAGATGGATTCCGGTTGGTCGGTTGGTATGTGCCAACTCAGAACGGCGCGGTGGTTATGGCTCAGCACGGTTACAAGTCCGACCGGGATGAGCTCCTGGAGGAGGCCGAAATGCTGTACCGCCACGGCTTCGGCGTGCTGTTCACGACGGTTCGGGCTCACGACGCGAGCGATGGAGAGCTGATTACCTTCGGCGCCCATGAAATGAAGGATCTGGAGGCGTGGTACCAGTTCTTGCTCGGCCGACCGGAAATCGATCCGCAGCGGATCGGGATCATCGGCAACTCGATGGGGGGCTTCCTGGGGATTCAGTACACCGCGCTGAATCCCGCGATTCGAGCCGTGGTCGCGCACAGCCCGTTCTCGTCGATCGATGATACTGTGGCGATCAGTGTTAAGGCGTTCACCGGCCTGCCGGCATTCCCCTTCGCGCCGCTAATTGTCTTCTGGGCGGAACAGATGGCCGGGATTGATAGCGCCGAAATCGACGCCAAACAGTGGATCGGCACAATCAGCCCCCGGCCGGTCTTCATCCTGATGGGGGGCCAGGATCAGTCGGTCTCGGTCGCGA
Source organism: uncultured Anaerolineaceae bacterium (assembly GCA_964359225.1). Taxonomy (GTDB): domain Bacteria; phylum Chloroflexota; class Anaerolineae; order Anaerolineales; family E44-bin32; genus JADFRG01. The sequence continues at coordinate 2,671 of CAYHSI010000166.1, read as the reverse complement.
GCGGAGAGCTGCTCTATGAAGCCGCCGGTGAGCCGAAAGAGTTCTGGTTTGAACCGGGTCTCGAGCATGTGGCCTTCGACACCGAGTTGCCGGAGGAGTTCGAGGCGAGGGTCGTGGGTTTCTTCGAGGCCTATCTCGGTGGTGGCTGAGAGCACGGCTCGCCGCCGCTGCCCCAAGTAGGGTCCCTCGAAAGGAGAACGGCCGATTGAGTGAATTGACCTTCCATCCCCTAACCGCTCAGCGCTGGGACGACTTCGAACAGTTATTTGGGCCGCGGGGTGCCTATGGCGGCTGTTGGTGCATGTGGTGGAGGCTGAGCCGGGCTGAATTCGAACAGAACCGGGCCGAGGGCAACCGGCGGGCGATGAAGGTGATCGTCGACTCAGGGCAGGTCCCCGGCATTCTGGCCTACCTGCGGGGAGAGCCGGTCGGCTGGTGTTCGGTTGCGCCTCGATCGGAATTCGCTTCCTTGAACCGATCGCCGGTGCTCAAGCCGATCGATGCCCAACCGGTCTGGTCGGTCGTTTGTTTCTTCGTCGAGAAAAGGAATGAGGGTAAAGGGATCAGCAAGGCGCTCATTCAGGGCGCGCGGCAATACGTGGCAAGTCAGGGAGGGGAGCTGCTGGAGGCCTACCCAACGGTGCCGCGCGGGGTAGGGCTTCTGCCTCCGGTGTCGAGCTTCATGGGAATCCAGAAGAGCCTGGCGAGCGCAGGATTTGTCGAAGTCGCCCGAGCCTCGCGGGCCAAATCCATCATGCGCTATCATGTTCCTCGGTCGAGGGAGCGACGATGATCACCATTCTTCAAGTGACTGCCGGATTGGCACTGCTGATCCTGGGCCGCCGGCTGTTTTGGTTGGCGCTGGCCGCCCTTGGGTTCGTGGCTGGGATGACCTACGCCAGCGAGTTCCTGCCTGGGCAATCTGAGACGGCGGCGCTCTTGATCGGGCTGGCGGCCGGGGTGATCGGGGCGCTGCTGGCGGTCTTCATGCAAAAGATTGCAATCGGGGCGGCCGGATTCTTGGCGGGTGGTTATCTGGTGCTTGGCCTGATCCGGCTGATCGGCGCCGAGCCTTCCGCGCTCGGCTTCATCGTCGGCGGGATCGTCGGATTGATCCTGATCTACCCGCTGTTCGACTGGGGGTTGATCATCTTGTCTTCGCTGGCGGGGGCCCTGATTCTGGTTCAGACCCTAGATGCCGCCCGGGCTGTATCGGCCATCGTGTTCGCGGTGGCATTCGTTTTCGGATTGATTATCCAATCCGCGCTTCACCGCCGCGGTCCGAAGCGGCCCGCAGAGCCCCCTCCAGCGGGCTGACTGCGCATAGCCACAGCGTGAGGACCGGCGGGCGAGGCCCCACGCGAGGTAAGGCTCAGTATTTTGGGCGGTCACGGAGAAAGCAAGACCGCTCGGCCTGGGGCTTAGGCTTCAGCCTTTGGGCCGGCCGAAGAGGAACCAGTAATCTTCCGCCCGGTAGGCTGGCTCGAGCGAGGGGTCCCAAATGAATCGACCTGCTTCGAACGACGCTCGCAGGCGAGCGTCGAGCGCCTCGAGTGTTTTCCGCGTTTCACCAGCCTGCGGCTGGTGGGCCGCTTCCTCAAGCAGGTAGGTCGCCATGGCTCGGGCGCGAACCTCCTGCGAGTACCGTTCCGATTCACCCGGCCGCTCAGCCAGATCTTGGAGGTAGGCCTGCCACTGATTCAGCCGCACCTTCAATTCGCTGGCCGCTTTCCGCTCCCAGGCGAGCCGCGACTGCCGGCGAAACTCGTCAATTTGCTCAATCACTTTGTGGGCGCGCCGTCGGGCTGCCGGGTCCAACTCGTCTGAAGCGGCGGCCAACGCGCGGCGGCTGAGCTCTAGCCCGCCGAGGGTCAGGTTGGGCAGATCGGCCGCCCCTGAAACTCGCCAGAACACTTCCGGCCAGAGCAAATAGCTCTCCAACTCGCCGACGGCGCTTTCGAGGACCCTTAGCGGGAATTCGGGGTCCGTCAAGTGGACGAGGAATTTCGCTTGATGGAATCGAGCAGCGTGCCGCGGGTGACCGGCTTGATGAGGAAGTCTTTGGCGCCGAGCTGGAGTCCCATCTCCCGATCTTCGGGCAGGGATTTGGCGGTTAGAAAGATAACCGGGGGCAGTTCGTTGCGCTCTTGGCTGAGAGTTCGAAGGACATCGAAGCCGGTCATGTCTGGCATCATGATGTCGAGCAGGATGACGTCGAACCGGTCCTGGCGGATCTTTTCGAGCGATTCGGCTCCATTGTTGGCAAGGTGGACTTCGTACCCTGCCGAGCTAAGGGTGAGGTCGATCAAGTCGAGCGTATCGCGCTCGTCGTCTACCACGAGGATTCGAAGACGTTCTGCCATAAGGTTGCTAACGGCCCGGAGGCGGCGGAATTGTAATCTTAGACCAATAAGTGAACCGGGGCCTCGGTATAGCCCCTGAATACCTGCAGCCAGCGGGCGGCCTCAGCCCCGTCGGTCACCCGGTGATCGGCGGAAAGCGTGACCTGCAGCCGGGTCCCCGGGACGATCGCCCCGGCCTGCACAACCGGTTCCTCTCGAACGCTTCCCACGGCGAGGATCGCGGCCTCCGGCGGATTGATGATGGCGATGAAATGATCGACCTGATACATCCCGAGATTGGACACGGTAAACGTCGAGCCCTCGATGTC
>CAYHSI010000165.1:0-5044 GCA_964359225.1 uncultured Anaerolineaceae bacterium | reverse complement strand
TCGGTGGTTGCCGAGGCTTCACAGGGCCGGTCCCTCCGCCTCTCTGGATGAGTTCCAGGTCTGATTGTGGCGAACAGTTTACCACACCCCCCCCCGAACTGCGCGTTGACGGAGGCATCCAGCTGTGCTATCCTGCGCCCGTTGTAGCGGGAGACCGGGTCTCGCTCGCCGAAGCCAGCGACCGGTCCTTGTACGGAGGGGACAGTACTATGGAAGGCGACCGCAAGTCCGGCACAGTTAAGTGGTTCAGCCGGGTGAAGGGTTACGGTTTTCTCGCGCCGGACGATGACGAGAAGGAAATCTTCGTGCACTTTACCGGGATCGAGGGGGAGGGTTACCGCAACTTGGAAAAGGGCCAGCGAGTTTCCTTCGCCGTCGAGGACACCGAGAAAGGCCCGCAGGCCGTGGCCGTGCGCGATCAGGGGATTGAGGCTACCTCCTGGACCGCCGAACCGACCGATGAAGGGATGGAGGATGGTTCCGAGGACGGTTCAGAGGATGGATCCGAGGGTGAGGCCCCGGACCTCGTAGCCTGAACGGCTCAAACGCAAACTGAGGGCCCGTGGTCAGCAACCCGCCACGGGCCCTTTGCGTTCCCGCAGAGGGCGAAGAAGTCGCTCTGCTACAATACGCGGGTGGGCATTTTATATCTGGTCGCTACTCCGATTGGCAACCTGGAGGACATTACCCTGCGGGCGCTGCGAGTCTTAAGTGAGGTGCAGCTGATCGCAGCGGAAGACACCCGACACACCCGCAAGCTGCTCACTCGCTACCAGATCAAAACCCCGTTGATCAGCTACCACGAACATAACAAGCAGGCCCGGCTGCCTGAGTTGCTACAGCGACTCGAGGGTGGCAGCGTGGCGCTGGTCTCGGATGCCGGGACGCCGGCGCTCTCGGATCCCGGATACGAATTGGTGAAGGCCGCGGTAGGCGACGGCCACCGGGTCGCCCCGATCCCGGGCCCGGCGGCGCCAATCGCTGCGCTGGTGGCCTCCGGTCTGCCGACCGATAGCTTTGTCTTTCTGGGATACCTGCCCCGCAAGACGGGCGAGCTGAACCGGCTGCTGAAGGAGGTGCTCGGCGAGCCGCGGACGATCTTGGCGTTCGAGGTGCCGCATCGATTGCGTTCGACCCTAGGTGCCATGGAGCGCATCTTCGGCTCGCAACGACCCATCGCGGTCTGCCGCGAACTGACCAAGCTGCATGAAGAGATCGTGCGCGGAACGCTGGAGCAGGTTCGCCTCCATTTCGAATCCAGCGAGCCGCGGGGTGAGATCACGCTGGTGATCGGTGGCGCCGGTTCGGTCGTGGAATGGGATGAGCAGGCCGTCCGGGAAGCCGTCGCGCAGCGGATTGCGCAAGGGCTGCGGCGATCCGAGGCCGCTCGGGAAGTGGCGGCGGAAGCCGGCTGGCCGCGCAGCACTGTCTATCGACTGGCTGGTGAGCAGAAGTGATCCTGGACCAGCCGGAGCGGTTCGCCGAGCTTGATCCCCAGGACATGTTGGGTGAGATCGACGGCCTGCCGGCGCAGCTTCAAACTGCCTGGGAACTCAGCCAAACACTCCCGCTCCCCAGCCTCGAACCGCTTCGGCAGGTCGTGATCGCCGGGATGGGCGGCTCGGCCATCGGAGCGGACCTGCTGGCGGCCTACGCGGCGCCGCACGCCAGGGTCCCGATCTTGACCTGGCGCAACTATGACCTGCCTCGGTTCGTCGGGCCGGACACCTTGCTGATCGCCTCCTCCCACTCTGGTAACACTGAAGAGACGCTTTCCGCCTTCGAAAGGGCCCTCCAGGCCGGAGTCAAGGCTTTAGCCGTGACGACCGGTGGCGAGCTGGCCGCCCGGGCCGAAGCGGCCTCGGTGCCGCTTTGGCGCTTTGAACATGCCGGGCAGCCGCGGGCGGCGGTGGGATTCTCGTTTGGGCTGCTGCTTGGAGCGCTTGTCCGGCTGGGGGTTGTGGAATTCGATCTGGATGAACTCGAATCGACCCATCGGGCCATGCGGGAACAAGCAGTATCGATCCGGGCCGAGGTCCCGGTAGCCAAGAATCTGGCCAAGCGGATGGCCGGCCAGCTCATGGACCGCTGGCCGACAATTCTGGGGGCCGACTTGATGGCGCCGGTGGCCCGTCGCTGGCGGACCCAGATCGCCGAGATCGCCAAGGCCATGGCACAGTTCGAAGAATTGCCGGAGGCCGATCACAACATGCTGGCCGGGGTGGAACACCCCAAGGCGATGATCGGCCCGACGATGGTGGTCTTCCTGCGGTCTTCCTTTAACCATCCCCGCAATCTGAAGCGGCTGGAGGCCACCCGCCACGTCTTGATGCTCGAAGGATTCAACACTGACATCATCGAGTGCCCCGGCCCGTCCCGGCTGGCCCAGCAATGGTCCGGCCTACACTTGGGAGACTACCTCGCCTACTACCTGGCGATGGCCTATGGCGTGGACCCAACACCCGTGTTGGCGATCGAAGACCTCAAAGTGCAGCTCAGCGCGAGCTAGCCCGGCCGACATCTCGGGGAGACGATGCGGAGCAGACGCGGGGCTTTTCTTGGCGGGTTGGGCCTCTTCGGGGGACTCCTGCTCGTGGCAACTCTCGCTGCACCCCGGGTGACGGGCTTTAGCCCGAATCCGGACAGTCCACACGTCGCGAGCCTCGCTCCGATACGACTGCGGTTCAACCGGCTCATGGACCGGGTGTCGGTCGAGACTCGCTTTGAGATCAGCCCGGAGGTTCCTGGCCGGACCAGCTGGGAAGGGAATACCATGCGGTTCGAGCCGCTCGAGCCGTGGCCGGCCGGTCAGGAAATCATCGTGCGGCTGGCGGCCGGATCACGCTCGATCCGATTCCTGCCCGTGCTCCAAACTTTTCAGGGGTCGTTCAAGACCGGCGAGGCGCGGCTGGCGTTCCTGTGGCCCGCGGATGGAACGGCCGACCTGTACCTGTTGACTCTGAATAGTGGGGAGTGGGCGCGCCTGACTCAGAGCGAGGCAGGGGTGCTTGAGTACACCCCGGCCCGGGATGGAAGTGCGATTGTCTATGCTGCGCTGCGCACGGACGGGTCCTCCGAGTTGCGCCGCCTGGATCTGATCACTCAAGATGACCGCTTGGTATTGGAGTGCCCGGCTGCTAGCCGGTGTCAGGCCCCCGCCCTTTCGCCGGCGGGCGACCTGTTGGCCTACGAGCGGTTCGAGTGGCAGACCAGCGATTCGGGGGGGCGAATTCCGGGCCCGCGTCAGGTCTGGCTAGTGAGCCTGGAGCAGGGCGCCGAACCGGTGCAGGTCCCACCGCCGGGTCAGGTCACGAGCTCCCCTATCTGGTCACCCAACGGCCTGCTGTCGTTTTACAACGGCTCGCTGCAGGCTGTCGGTCTCATTCGCCCGGAGAGTCTGGTTCCGATCAACATGATCCCCAACGGACTGGGCTTATTAGGTGCCTGGTCGCCGAACGGCGAGTATCTGCTGCTCCCCGAGATCGTCTTCGCCGATGAACCATCGACTGATTTGGGAACTGATTTCTCCAGTCACCTGTTTCGGGTCGAGCCAGAATCGGCGATCCGGCAGGACTTTAGCCTTGGCTCGGTAGAGGACGCTTCGCCCGCCTACTCACCGGATGGGGAGTGGATCGCGTTCGGGCGCAAATATCTTGACGAACGCTGGACGCCCGGACGCCAGCTCTGGCTGATGCGATCGGATGGGACCGAGCCCCGTGCTCTGAGCGACGAGCCGGACTTCAACCATTCCTCGATCACCTGGCACCCGGATTCGGCCTCCCTGGCCTACATGCGGGCGAGCTCAGTCGATCCCAACCTGCCGTCGGAGATCTGGGTTACCGACCTGGCGGGGTCGGCCTCGCTTCTTCTGGCGGAGGGAGGATACCTGCCGAAGTGGATCCCCTAGCGCGGGTTGGCGAGCTGGCGCCGGAGCTTACACTCCCGGATCTCGGCGGCTGCCGAATGCGCCGCCCGATGCCCGATGGCTGAATTGATCTCTCTCCCTCTGCAGACCTCCGATGGACGCCCCTTGGTCCACAAGTTCTACCGGCATCCGGAGAGCGCGGCCGGGCTGCTGGTCACCTTCCCCGGGAATCACTACGGGGTTGACGGTCCCCTGCTCTACTATCCGGCCAAGCTGCTTGGCGCAGAAGGCTGGGACACCTTGGCGGTCAGCTACGGATTCCAGACCGCGATGCGGGAACCGCTCGAGGAGGGGTTAGAGAGTTTGGTCCTGGAATGTGAGGCGGCCATCCGTGGGGCCATGCAAAGCCGCCAATACCCGCGAATCGGGCTGATCGGGAAGTCACTGGGGGCGGGAATCGTAGCGTATCTGTGCGCCAATCGGTCGGAGCTGGCTGCCGCCAGGGCCGCCTACCTGACGCCGGCGTTGGGGACGCCATTCTTTGACCCGTTCTTTGTCAAGACTAGCCAGCCGGCCTACCTCGCCCTGGGGACGCAGGACCGCTTCTACTCAGCCGAAGCCCTGGAGCAACTGCAAGGTCAACGGCCCTTTGAGCTGGCGCTGATTGAAGGGGCAGATCACGGCCTGGATGTCCCTGGCGACCTGTCCGCCTCCATCGAAGCGGTCGGTCGGGCGGTGGCCGGCTTGCTGGCCTTCTTCCGTTCGTCCCATTAGTCCCCCTAGGTTCCGCGATATAATCGTCCTGCCGCTTGGATCGGGCCTCGACCGAGACGGCAGCGTCAGTGAACCTTTTCTGCTGTCCCGCCCATGGCCTAGGCGGGGCTTTTTTTCTCCCTGGGCCCGCGCGTCTCACTCGCAGGAGGAGATAGCTATGTCTGCAGCCGCACCCCCCACCGAACGCAAAAAGGTCACCACGAAGACCATTCGGCTCAAGAAGCCGAAGGGCGAGATCATCACGATGCTGACCGCCTACGACTACGCCACCGCCCAGGCGGTCGATCGGGCCGGGATCGATGCGATTCTGGTGGGCGATTCCCTGGGCATGGTGGTGCTGGGATACGAGAACACCCTTCCAGTCACCATGGACGACATGCTCCACCACTGCAAGGCGGTGGCCCG
>CAYHSI010000164.1:0-5056 GCA_964359225.1 uncultured Anaerolineaceae bacterium | reverse complement strand
GTGAGAACAGCTCGCTGGGGAAAGGACCGGCGGATGCCGGCGGCGGAAGGAGTGACAGCTACACCGCGCACCAGAGCGAGGTATGGCCGGTCCCCGACGACCTGAGTGACGACCAGGCCTCGCTGATCGAGCCGATGGCGGTCGCGGCTCATGGGGTGCTGCGCCGGCTGCCGGGTCCCGGAGATCGGGTGCTGATCTTGGGGGCCGGGATTATCGGCCTGCTCACGCTGCAGGCCGTGAAGGCTCTGGCACCCCAGGCCCATGTGACGGTCTTGGTCCGTTACGCCCATCAAGGCCAGGCCGCCAAGCGACTGGGAGCGGACGAGGTGATGAGCGACCGAGGGGACATTTACGCCAAGTCGGCCGAGATCACCGGGGCCAAGTATTACCGGGGGCAGCTCAATCGCGGCATGCTGCTTGGCGGATACGACATTCTTTACGATTGCGTCGGCGACCGTTACACCTTGCGCGACTCACTCCGGCTGGCCCGGGCGGGCGGAGCGGTCGTGTTGGTCGGCATCTCGCTCAACCCGCTCAGTCTGGATACCAGCCCGGTCTGGTTTCAGGAGGTCGACCTGATCGGAGCCAAGACGTTTGGGATGGAGACCCTCAACGGCCGAACGCTGCATACATTTGACCTGGTGATCGAGATGCTGCAGGAAGGTGCGCTGTCTGCCATCGGGCTGATCACTCACCGGTTTCCATTCCAGCAGTATCGCCAGGCAATCGCCACAGCCAGCAACAAGCGCAGCGGATCGATCAAGGTGACTCTCACCTTCTAATGGGCCGATCGCTGCTGGGGAGGCTGTGGTAAGATTCGCCCCGCTTTCCGGCCGGAGCATATTGGGGAACTCGTGAGGGAACCCGAAAAGATCACGATCATCGAAGGCCCGCCGCCGACATTCGAGCTGGACACCGACGTCTGGTTGCCCGGCTTGGTGGAAGGCCCGGTTCCCTCGCAGGTGGCGATGTGCCGCCTGCGCAGCCCCAACGCCCCCGAATTAGTACAGCGCTGTTACCGCGCCTGGCGGGACGGCCAGCCCATCAGCCTCGAGTACCGCTCCGAGGAAGGCCTCACCGATCAGGCCCCGATCATCGCGGCCCGCTGGACGGATGTGGACGAAGGCCAGGTGCTGCTCTTGTGGGTCCGCTTGATTCAGGATCCGTTTCAGATCCACATCGAATTCGACGATTCCCCGGACGACGGGCCTGACGACGACTTCGAGCCCCTAGACTAGCCCACGATGGGCGAACCCCAATTTTTGCAGGTTGACAGCACAGACGGCGTGCTGACCGCCGTGTTTAACCGGCCGAAAGCCAATGCCTTCAATGAGCCGATGATCGAGGAGTGGCTGGCGGTGCTCAAGGACGTCGAACGGGACGACTCGGTGCGCTGCCTGCTGCTCACCGGCGCCGGCCGTTTCTTCAGTGCTGGCCAGGATGTGACCGCCTTCAGCGAGACGGACGGTCGTGTCTCATTTCGCCAGCACCTTCACCGCACCTATAACCGGGTCATCCTGCGCATGCGTAAGCTGGAGAAGCCGATCGTGGGTGCCATCAACGGTCCGGCCGTCGGGGCCGGCTTGGGGATCGCCCTGGCGACCGATATGCGGATCGCGGCCGAGAGCGCCAGCTTCATCTATGGTTTCACCGGAATTGGCTTGAGTGCCGATTCCGGAACTTCGCTCGCCCTGCCACTGCTGACCGGACTGGGCCGGGCGGCGGAGCTGGCATTCACCAACCGGACCGTGACGGCGCCCGAGGCGCTGGAGATGGGATTGGTTAATCGAGTCGTGCCGGACGCCGAATTAATGGACCAGGCCCGTGAGCTGGCCGCCTCGTTGGCTCGCGGCCCGACTCGGGCCATTGGTCTCAGCAAACGGGCCCTGAATCACTCCGTTCTCGGATCGTTAGAAGCCACGTTGGAGTACGAGGCCCAGCTGCAGGAAATTGCCGGTCGCAGTGAAGACCATGCCGAGGGAGTAGCCGCATTCCTCGAGAAGCGGCAGCCAAAGTTTCGAGGGAAATGATCTTGGAGTCACTCAACCGGCAAGCTCGAAACTCGCCTGCTTGAACGGCCTGGTCGCGATCAAGCCCTGGGGCAGTTCCACGCGCTGACCGTCGACGAGCAATCGGCTGGCCTCGAACCCCCGAGGCTGCAGCTCAATCTGTGCGTAGGGGAAGGCGAACCTTCCCGTCGATTCCCAGCTGAGCTCCACGCGTTCCGCGGATTGCGTCAAAACAAACCGATCCAGCCGCCAATCGCGGTAACCATCCCCAGCGTCGCTGTAGAGCAGACCCCCGCCGGCGGCTTCGCCCGGCGGGTAGATCTGCAGGATGACTCGATTGGCCTCCTCCAGCGGCAGCAGGCTGCCTGCCCGGACCAAGATCGGGATCTGGTCCAGTTCGGCTGAAAGCCAGATCTGGGCGGGCCCCTCGAAGTGAGCTCCGGACGACAAATCGAACCAACTTCCGGCGGGCAGCTGCAGCTCACGCCCTCGGGCCCCCTCCTTAAGGATGGGAGCTACCAGCAGGCTCTCTCCCAGCAGGAACGCGTCGTCAATTCCCCAGAGGGTCGGATCTCTCACGTCCAGCCAGAAGAGCGGCCGGACCAGCGGGAGGCCAGTGCGGCTCGTTTGCCAGGCCAGGCTGTATAGGTAGGGAAGGAGGCGGACTCGCAGACTCAGCGCCTTTCTGACGTGTTCCAGGGTCGGGCTTCCGTAGGACCAGGGCTCGCGACGGGGAGTCTCTTTGCCTGAGTGGGTTCGAAAAAACGGCATTAGCGCAGCCAACTGAAACCAGCGAACGTACAACTCTGGGGAAGGGGAGCCGAGATAGCCACCGATGTCCGAACCCGAGAAGGGTATTCCGGACAGGCTCAGTCCCAGCACGGTCGGGATCGTCTTTCGCAGCGCGGCCCAGCTGCTTTCGGTGTCTCCGGTCCAGGTCCAGGCATAGCGTTGCAGGCCGGCCCAACCGGAGCGCGAAAGCAACCAGGGCCGGCGGTCGGGGACGAGACGGCGCAGCGCCTCGAAGCCGGCCCGATTCATCAACAGCCCGTATAGGTTGTGGATTTCCGCATGCAGCCCGCCACGGCCGTCGACCGAGTGGGGAGCTGGTTTGGGAAGGGTCCGATCGCCCCAGGCGGCGAACGCCACCGGTTCGTTCATATCGTTCCAGAAACCTGCGCCTCCCGCCTCTACCAGCCCTGTGAGCTGCTCTCCCCACCAGGCCCGGGCCTCCGCCGAGGAGAAGTCCGGATAGCGGACCCAACCCGGCCACACAGGGGCGCGGAATGGGCCCCGACTGGGGGACCGCACAAATACCCCTCTGGCCATGCCATTCTGGTAGACCGAGAACCGGGAGTCCTGCTTGATGCCCGGATCCAAAATCGGGACGAGCCGCACGCCGGCTTTGAGCAACTCATCCGCCAACTGGGTCAGACCTGGGAAGCGGCGAGTATTGATGGAGAACACCCGGTAGCCGTTCATATAGTCGATGTCCAGGTGGAGCGCGCTGAGCGGGAGGTTCTGTTCCTGGAAGCGCTGGACGACCTCCCGTACCTGAGCTTCGGTCTCATAGCTGAAGCGCGATTGATGGTAGCCAAGCGCCCAGAGGGGAGGCATTGCCGGGAACCCGGTCAGATCTGCGTAGAGCTCGAAGATCCGCTCGAGGGCGCCGGCGATGAAGTAGTAGCGCAGCGCACCAGCCTCAAAGCGGGCCGCGGCATCCGCGTCGAACTCGAAGGTTCCGTCGTGACTGTTCTCATAGAAAAGCAGATAGCAACCGCGGTTGTCCACGCACAGGTAGCTGGGGGTGGTGAGGTAGAGCGGATCCCGGCCGGGGCCGTAGCCGCTGGGATCCTGATTCCACAGCCGCACCTGCCTGAAGCGCAGGTTGAACCCCAGCGCCCGTTCCCCGGTCCCGAAGATGTGAGCCTCGGGCGAGAGCACGTCCTTATGGGACCAGGAAGTTCCACTCCTTGCCGGGGGAAGCTCCTGGCGGAGGATTTCGCCCTCATGGTTCAGAAAGGTCACCCCGCCGCTGGGATCCACTTGGAGCGTGAGCTGTTCGGTAAATAGCAACCAATCCGCACCGCTCGGTTTGAGGCTGCAGTCCAGCGCCGGCCGCGGCTTCTCGACCACGGCATATGGTGCGGGGAGTGCTCCAGGCAACCAGGTGAGTCGGACCATCTCAGGCGCCAAAAAGCGGGCTTCGAGATCGGCCCGCTCAAAATGGAAATCGGCGCCGCTGGGGACCGCCCGGGCCGACTGCAGCGGTCCAGGCGATTGGGCCGGAGGCCGACTACGCCCGAGGCGGTATCGACCTTCCAGCAGGTCACGTTGAATCGCATACTCAACGGTCGCCAGGTAGTTCGAAAGGCCAATGAAGCGGATCCAGGCCAATTCGCGCGAGAGGTTCATTTCAAGACAGTCTGGTCAGTCGAACGTGGCTGGCCGGGATCAGGGGGAGATCATGAGGACCTGTGGAAACTGGTCAGGTCCCAGACTCTGCAGATCGACTGCGAGCGGGTTCGGGTGCTGCAAGAGTTCCTCCTGGGTTGGCCCGTCGCCTGTTGGCCAGAGCAGGTCCAGGATTCGGGTGTCAGCCGGAGAGCCGGAGCCTCCTCCGATGCGCCATTGCTCTGCCGCCGCGAGCACGTCCCGCACCCGCCAAACACCTGCGGCCGGGAATCCTTCCTGGCTCAGGATCGCGACCGCAATCTGCCACTCGAGCGGGTCTCCCTCGAGCAGGTTGCGCGGCACGCGGAGCGTCACTCGGCGCTGCCCGGGATTGGTCAGGATGGTGAATCCGGTGTCGATCTGTTGCGGGCCGGCGTCACCCGGCGCGTAAATCCCGGGGGTCCAGCCCTCGGCCCAAACCGCGTAATCCCAACCGTAGGCCGACCCCAGGCTGGCGTTGCGGCCGGGGAGCAGCATTCGGTCGCCGGTCTGGGGGCCATCGACATCGAGGTACAGGTCAATCGTCTGGACGCTCAACCCGTTGGGTGAGCCCCACTCATTGATCACCGGGCCGCGGAACTGGAGCTGGAATA
>CAYHSI010000163.1:0-5095 GCA_964359225.1 uncultured Anaerolineaceae bacterium | reverse complement strand
GTCAGGCTTACCGAGGCGTCGTGAATCCGGGCCAGGCCGAAGTCCGACAATAGGGCATTGCCTTGATCATCGAGCAAGACGTTGGATGGTTTGACATCCCGATGGACCACGCCTTGGCCATGGGCAAGTTGCAGGGCGCTTGAGAGCTGCGTGACCACCCGGCCGCCCTCGCGCGGAGACAGCGGCCCCTCTCGTAATCGGTCGGCCAGGCTGCCGACCTTGAGCAGCGGCATCACCAGATAGGCATAGCCCTTGTCCTGGCCGTAGTCCACGATCGGCACGATATTGGGATGCTTCAACCGCATCACCACTTCGGCCTCGCGCTCGAAGCGCTTGCCGAATTGAGGATCTTGGGCCATGAACGGATTGAGGACTTTGATCGCCAAGGCGGAGTTCGTGCCGGGGTCGACCGCCCTATATACCGTAGCCATCCCACCCTGCCCGATCTGCTCGAGCAGCTGGTATTTGCCTAGGACTTGTACCGCCATGCTTATAGCCACCTTGACACCTGCACGGTATCCCCAGCCATCATCGCCGGACCCGGAAGCGCGCCTGCGCTCCCGAGCCTGCATCAGCCCACCCCAGCGAACCGCGGAGCCGATCCCTTAAATCAGAGTGGGATCCGCAACCCGCGGATTCGGGCGGTCGGGTAGCTGCGCCTAGCGACTCAGCAGAACGCTGGCGATGACCAGTCCGTTGTAGACCGTCACCGAGTGCGAGTTGATCGACCAACCGCCGCCATCCAGAGCGGCCATGCTGGTCCCGAGGTCTTCCTCGATTTTTCCCATGACCCGGCTCACTTCCGGGGCCTGATCGGTCATGGTTTCGAGTAGACCAGGGACCTTTAAGCGCTTGGTCAGCACGAGCATCTTGTACTCGTGCTGGCCGTTGGTCACAGCTATCCTCGCCGGCGCAGTTAAGGTTGCTTCTTGCTGCATTGGTCCCATTCGGGTTTCAGTCTAGCGTTCTTCGGGGAGGCCCGACCTTACGCTATGCTTACACCATGCTGTCGTGCACGTCCCCCATCGGTCGAGAAGAACGAGGATTGACCCCCTCCTATGGATGGGATAGCATGACGACCCTGGCAGGAAGACATGGAATCGCAAGCAATTAGGACCGAAGAGCTAGGCCGGGTCTACAAGATCCGGGAGCGCAAGAAGGATGAGCCCAAGGAACGGATGGCGCTCAAGGACGTAAACCTACAGGTCGGTCGGGGGGAGCTCTTCGGCTTGCTCGGCCCGAACGGGGCCGGCAAGACCACCTTGATCAAGATCCTCACGACCCTGCTGGCTCCGAGCAGCGGGCGAGCCTGGGTCGCAGGGCACGACGTGATCGGTGAGCCACAGCGGATCCGCCCACTGATCAACATGGTCTCCGGTGGCGAGTCCTCCGGGTATGGTCTGCTTACCGTGCGCGAGAACTTGTGGATGTTTTCCCAGTTCTATGGGATGCCCTCCCGTCAGGCCAACGAGCGCATCCGCCAACTGTTGGAAGTGGTCGGGTTGGCCGACCGGCTGAATACCAAGAGCGCCGAACTCTCGACCGGCATGCGCCAGAAGGTGAATGTGGTGCGCGGATTCTTGACCGATCCGACCGTCATCTTCCTGGATGAACCAACCCTGGGACTGGACGTCGGAGCCGCCCGCGACGTGCGGACCTTCATCCGAAGCTGGATGCAGGAACGCCCAGACCGCACGGTGATGTTGACAACCCACTACATGGTGGAAGCCGATGACCTGTGCGACCGGGTGGCCATCATCAACCTTGGAAAGGTGCTGGCCTGCGATACACCGGCCAACCTCAAGCGGCAGCTTCAACAGGACGCCATCTTCCGGTTGGAGGTCAGTCCGCTCGACGGAAACCAACCCGAGGCGTTCAGCCAGATCCAGGGAGTGAAGCAGTTCCAGCATCGGGCGGTCGATGGCGGCGCCAGCCTGGAGTTCATCCTGGAAAACGAAGACGTCCTGCCCGCGGTGATCGGCCAGCTCACCAAGAACGATATCCACCTGCGGAACCTCGAGAAGCGGGAGCCGACCCTCGAGGACGTGTTCGTCAAGCTGGTGGGGAGAAGCATGGAGGAGGTTGAAGGTGGAGCGAGCAGCTAACCTGGCTCAGCCCGCCTTGTTCATTAGGACAGTCATCGCCCGGGCCTACCCCAGGGTAGTCGCCCAGCACCGGCGCGAGCGGTCGTGGCTCTTGTTCGAGGTCTTCCTGCCGATGCTGGCGGTCTCGGCCTATGTTTTCATCTATCGGGCCATCGGTGCGCCGGAGGCTTATGTCGGCTTTGTGGTCATGGGGGGAGCCATGACGGCCTTCTGGATGAATGTGCTGTGGGGAATGGCGAGCCAGTTCTTCTGGGAGAAGGAAACCGGCAACCTGGCGCTATATACGATCGCACCCACTTCGATCATGGCGATCTTGCTGGGGATGGCGCTCGGAGGGATGACGGCCACCCTGCTGCGAGCGCTGGCGATCGTTTTGCTCGGGATCCTGATCTTCAACGTGCAGTTCAGCGTGGCTTCGTTTGGGCTGCTGTTTCTGACCTTTACCCTGACGATGGTCGCCCTCTATGGGATGGGGATGATGACCGCTTCGTTGTTCCTGCTCTTGAACCGGGAGGCCTGGCATCTTGCGAACCTGGCCCAGGAACCGGTGTACTTGCTCTCGGGGTTCTACTTCCCGCTGCGCAGTT
The DNA here is from genome assembly GCA_964359225.1 of uncultured Anaerolineaceae bacterium. Lineage (GTDB taxonomy): Bacteria > Chloroflexota > Anaerolineae > Anaerolineales > E44-bin32 > JADFRG01. The sequence goes on along the minus strand of CAYHSI010000163.1, from coordinate 2,403 downwards.
TCAATTTCTGGGTGGCGCTGGGGGCCTCGATCATTCCGATGTCGCTCGGATTGGACGCGATGCGCCAGTTGGTCTTTCCGGTGGGAGCAAGCTTGGGCTTCCTTTCCGTGCCGGTGGAAGTGGCCGTGCTGACCGGGCTGAGCGCCGGCTTCTTGATCGGCGCCCATTTTCTGTTGAGCTACATGGAACGGCTGTCGATCCGCGAAGGACGGCTCACCGACCGGACCCGCTGAGGCGGAGTCCGGAAATTCGGATCGGGCGATCAGGCCATGGACGCGCAAGCAACAACGGCGGGGCACGCGGGAGTGCGCAGAGCAGGGGCCTCCGGGGCGCTTGACGCCCTCCGATCTTTTCGGATGGCGGCCTGGCTGGGCTGGTTAATCGAGTCCAACTGGACCGACCCCTTTCTCTTTGCGGTCTACTCAGTCATCAAACCGGTTGCCGGCGCCGCAATCCTGGTCGTGATGTACGCGGTAATTACCGGGGGCGACTTCGACTCCCCGCTCTTTTCCTACATCCTGCTGGGCAACGCGTTCTACATTTATGTAGGCCAGATCATGAGCGGAATTTCTTGGGCGGTGATCGAAGACCGCGAACACTATCGAACCATGAAATACCTGTACATCGCGCCGATTCGGATCCCCTACTATCTAATCGGGCGCGGGGCGGCCCGCTTCGTGACCGGATCGGTGTCGGTCGCCATCACCCTCCTGGCCGGGGTCTTGTTCCTCCACTTGCGGATTGTCCCGAGCGAAATCAACTGGCCGATGTTCCTGGGGGCCTGGCTGCTGGGGATCGTGATGCTCGCCATGCTGGGGCTGCTGCTGGCCGGGGTAACCATGATCACGGCCAACAACGTGTATGTGATCGGCGAAACCGTGGCCGGGGCACTGTATCTTTTCAGCGGGGCCATCTTCCCGTTAGAGGTGCTGCCAACCTGGCTGCGCCCGATCGGGTTCGTGATCCCGCTTTCCTACTGGTTGGAGTTGCTGCGGCGCTCGCTCTTGGGAAGTGTGGCGGAGGCATTTCCGACATTTGCCCAGCTAAGCAACGGGCAGCTCTTCGCCATTCTGGGGAGCCTGACCCTCGTGTTTGGGCTGGCTTCGGTCTTGGCCTTCCGTTACTGCGACTTCCTGGCCCGGGAACGCGGGATGATCGACCGGATCAGCAACTGGTGACCCGCCGCATCGGGCCGAGCCTCACTCCCCGAAGTCTCAATCCAATCTGTGTTTCAACGCTTATTCTGGCGATCGCTGCCTGCGCGGGCTCGACGACCGCGGTGCCGGAGGCGACGGGGGCAGAGTGGGTACTGGAGACCCCGATGCAGCGCCCACGCTCCGAGATGCCGGCGGCGGAGATCAACGGGATGATCTATGTGCCGGGCGGCTTCTCCGGCCCGGTCGGGACGAACGAACTCGAGGGTTACGACCTCGCCCTCGACAGCTGGGCACGGCTGGCACCGATGCCCGAAGGGCGTCATCACCTGATGGCGGCGGCCCACCAGGGCCAGCTCTACGTCTTTGGCGGATCGGTGGCGGTTGGGTGGAGCGCCTCGGCCTCCGCCTGGCGCTATGACCCGGCGAGCGATGCATGGGAAGAGCTGACCGATATGCCGGAGCCGCGGATGGCCGGCGCGGCGGTGACCCTCGGTGAGACGATCTACATCGCAGGCGGGGTCGGCGGCAGCGACCAACTCCTGGCATTCGACCCCGTCCATGAAAGCTGGCGAACGTACCCTGGACCTCGGCAGCCGCGCGAGCACACTGCGGCAGTAGCCTTCCGGGGAGAGCTGTGGGTGATCGGCGGACGCTGGAGCGGCGCAGGCGAACTGAAGAGCGTGGAGATCTTTGACCCGGCGGAACAGACCTGGCGGGACGGCCCGCCGATGCAGATCGCCCGGGGTGGATTTGCCGCCGAGGTCGTTGGTGATCGTATATTTGCAGCCGGCGGAGAGGTCATCATGACCGGGCGCGATGCGCTGGCTTCGGTAGAGATCTATGACCCGGAGCTCGAGTCGTGGGTTGCAGGCCCCGACATGCCATTCGCAGTCCATGGAGTCGATGCTGCCGCTTACCAGGGGCGGTTCTATCTGCTCGGCGGATCCGACCGACCGGCCGGCATTCGCAACGCGGGACGAGTGCAAATTTATGCTCCTTGATTGGGCGCTGGCTGGGCTGCCGGTGGCCCTGCTCCTGGTGCTGATGGTGGGGTTTCGCTGGGGAGCGGCCAAAGCCGGGCCGGCAGGATGGTTGGCCGCGACGATCCTGGCGGCCCTTCGTTTTGGAGCGGGCATTCAACTGATGGCCGTCGCACATGCCAAAGCTCTGCTGCTGGCTCTGGATGTGCTATTCATCATATGGGGGGCATTTCTCCTTTACCGGGTGGCTGACGAAGCCGGGGCGG
>CAYHSI010000162.1:0-5122 GCA_964359225.1 uncultured Anaerolineaceae bacterium | reverse complement strand
GGGGAGCGGGCCGGTCCGGTCCATCAAGATACGAACCTCCAGGCCTCGGAAGTGCTCCGCCTGATTCCGATCGGAGCAGTCCGCCAGCCTCAAGAGCAATCGGCCTTGATGAGGCCGAATCGATATCACGGAATGGCTTGACTCCGTATCGCCGAGGAAGACCTCGCTATCCGGCTCCACTGCCGCCAGGCGACCCGAGTAGGCATCCACCACCAGATCGCCTCGGACGCCATGCGGACGTAAAACGCGCCCGACAGCCAGCTGCTGAGGGGCGCTCAGATTGAGCGGAGCGACCTGGCGGGAATCAGACAATATCCAGCGAGCTTCGAACTCCCTTGCGGGATGCTATGACCCTCAACAAGGACCGGATAGAGTTGGCGATCCGTCCATTGCGGCCGATCACCCGTCCCTGGTCACCTTCGGCGACCCGCAGCTCGATCCGAACCTCACGCGGTCCCTCGGTCTCCGTCACCCGGACCTGAGTGGGGTCATCAACCAGCGACTTTGCGATGAATTCAACGAGTTCTTTCAAGATCCCGGCCCTATTCGGCGGGGGCTTCCCCGCTCGCTTCCGAACTCTCAGCCACCACCGGGTTGGAGCTCTCACTGACCGGCTGTGGACTGGGAGCAGCCTTGGGCCGCCCACTGTCCTTCTTCGGGCGCTGCTTCTTCGCCGAGCGCTGTCCGACCAAATCGTCCCGCCGGGTGCGCGGGTCGATCGTTGCCAGGCCCGCTTTGGCCTCCTGGACCAGTTTATCCAGATCCTCGCCCTGCTTGAACCGTTCCAAGCGGTCCCAGGAACCGATTGGCTTGAGTATCTTCAGCAGCGAGTCGGAGGGCTGGGCTCCACGGGTCATCCAGTGAAACAACCGCGCTTCATTGACCAACACTGTGGCGGGTTTCGTGCGCGGGTTATAGGAACCCAGGATCTCCAGGAACCTGCCATCCCGCGGGCTTTCTCGATCGGCCGCGACGATCCGCCAGCTGACCTGGTTGCGGCTGCCTACTCGACGTAGTCTGATTCGGACCATATCTCGCTTTCCATGAAGACCTCCGATGATTTTAGCCTTCGCGGGAGGTGAGGTCAAGGTCGGCGGCCAGCCGCAGCACAGCGAGTCCGAGCTCCCGAGCCGCGCCCGGGCTTGAACCTTCCAGCAGCACAACCGTCAGTTCGTCTCCTGCCCCGAATCCAATGAACCAGGCGAGCGACCCGGATCCGCTCGCGGCCTGCACTTCATATCCCTTCAGTCCGGCACCATAATCGGTCAGGTTATCAAGGGTCCGCTGGGCCTCGCTTGGCGGCAAGACCGGCTGGGCGTCGTCGAGCGGCGGAAGCGGCTGCCAATCCCCGGGCGTCGGTCCGATGGCCGCCACCAGGGTGAGGGCGGGTCGCACCCCTGCCCCGGTTAAGACCGAAAATGCCCGGGCCAGTTGGAGCAGAGTCACGGTCAGGTCGGCCTGCCCGATCGCGGCCAATGCGGGGTCCCCGGTCGAGCCCGTCCCAGCCGCGGGAGCGACCTCCAACCGGATCTCCGGCGGGTCGAGCAAGCCGAAGGCCTCCAGGGCCAGGAGTAGCTCTCCAGACCCCATCGCCTCTCCGAGCGCGGCGAATGGCCCGGGACAGGCCAAGGTAAGGGCTGTCGCCCAGGTAGGCTCGCCCTGCGGATCGACTGGGCGTTCACATCCCAGGTCCCGGTCGAAGACGGTCACCAGGCTTCCAAACTCCGGGGCGGGAGCTTCCGCCTCGATTAGTCCGTTCGAAATCCCCCAGGCGAACAGGAGCGGCGCCAGCGTCATCCCCGGCTGATATCGACCCTGGGTCGCTCGATTGAGCAAGGGTCCGTCCGTTCGAACAACCAACTCCGGCCAGTCTTGATCCAGCGTGCTCGGAGTGAAGCTTGGCGAAGAGGCCATTGCCAAGATGGACCCGGACCGTGCGTCCACCACAACAACCGCACCCCGGGTGGCGGCCAGTCCCTCGGCCGCGGCGCGCTGCAGCTCTGAATTCAACGTAAGCCTGAGATGGAAACCGGGCGGCGGCGTGCCATAAATCAGTTCACTCCACCAGATCGATAGCGGGTTCGGGCCAATCTCACCCCGCAGGACACCATCCATGCTGGTCTCGATTCCTGCCTGCCCGTAGAGGCTGGAATCGTAACCAGTGACCGGAGCACTCGCCGGGTCGTAGTAGACCCGCGCAAACGACCCGATCGTGCCGACGGAGGCGGTCAGCTCGACCCCTTCCCAGTCGAAGATGGATCCGCGCAGCGAATAGCGGCTGGCGAGCGCCCGGCGCGGGTTATCCGTGCGTGAAGTGAGCGCCTCGCCGCGCACGATCGCCCACCAGCCCAGCGCCAGTGCGAGGGCGATCCAGCACGCCGAAAGGAAGGCCTGGGCGCGCAGGATGGGCCGGCCGAAAGGACCCAAACCGGGGTGGCGTTCGCTCGAGAGTGAGACCAAAAACCCGGCTGCGATGGAGCTGGTGACGAATGACGAGCCTCCATAGGATACGAAGGGTAGGGTTACTCCCGTGATCGGAAGCAGGCGCAGCGTGCCGCCCAGAATCAAGAGAGTCTGCAGCCCGAGCGCAAGCGATACCCCGACGGCTAGCAGGACCGCGAATGGGTCCCGTGCCCCGGCCGCAACTCGCAGGCCGCGGCCCACCAGCACGGCGAATAGCGCAATCATCGCCAGAGCCCCAACCAGGCCCCATTCCTCGGCAACGGCTGCGAATACGAAGTCGGATTGGACCACCGGCACGGCGGTGGGGGCCCCGCGCCCGGGGCCGGAACCCAGCAAACCACCGCTGGCGATGGCAATCAGCGATTGGACGATCTGGTATCCAGCACCAGTTGGGTCAAGCCAGGGGTTGATCCAGGCCTCAAATCGAGTTCGGACCACTTCCAGCTTCAGGACCCCGATTCCTGCTCCGGCGCCGAGCAGGCCCAGCGCGCCGTACAAGATTGCCGCGCGTCCGTAAGCGACGTAGATCTGGCCGGCGAGCAGCGCAAGAAGCAGCAGTCCCGCCCCAAGGTCCCGTTGGGCCAGGAGCAGCAACCCGGCGAGCCCGCCCGCCGCCAACAGCGGCAGGAAGTCACTGGCCCAGGCTGCCCGGGGGTTCGCCAACCGGCGGTCTGCAAGGTAGGAGGCTGCGAAGGCGATCAGGAGCAGACGCAGCGGCTCAGACGGTTGAAAATAGAGGCCGCAGCAGCCGAGCCACAGCCGTTGCTCTCCACCGGCCGGGTTGGTGCCCAAGACCAAGGTGAGGGCGGTGACCGCGATCCCGGCTGTCAGCCAAACATACCGGTAACGCCGAAGCCAGCCGAGGCCGGGAGGGCTGCGCATCAATTCGATCAGCGCCACGCTCCCGACCAGAAACCAACCGATCTGGCGGGCACCCAGCTCGGGTGCGATTCGCCAGACGATTAGGACGCCCCAGCCTGCCAATAGCAGCACGATTGGCAGCAGCAGCGGATCTCGCCTCGAGTTGCCGCGGTCGGCGAATCGCCGAATCATCCAGGCGCAGCCGGCCCAGATCGGCAGGAAGACGAAGTGCCCAACCTGGAGCGACGCAGCCTCTCCGAATGCCGCCCGAGGAATGGCCATCGCCAGGGCGGCAAGGACCAGGAATGTGAAGGCGACCGACAGCAAACGCAGCTCGCGCCGCTGAGCTTCGGACGGTCCCTCAGCCGTAATAGCGCTGAACAAGGGGTCTCAGTCTCTCGAGGGTTTCAGCGGGGATCGAGTCGGGAACGGTAATTAGGGCGTCTTTGAGGGCGTCCTTGCAGATGCAATCGCGCTCGGCCGGTAAACGAACAACCGCCTCCGCCAGGGCCTGTTCGGCAAGCCGGGTGTTGGCTTGTAAAGTTCGAATGACCATCTCGACGGTCACCGGCGCCTCTGATCGATGCCAGACATCGTAGTCGGTGACATGGGCGAGGACCGCGTAACACATCTCCGCTTCGCGAGCCAGAAAAGCTTCCGGCGAGCTGGTCATGCCGATGATCGCGACGCCCCAGCCGCGAAAAGTGTTCGACTCGGCCCGGGTGGAGAAACGAGGCCCTTCGATCGTGATGAAGGAGCCCCGCGGGTGCACAGTCCCACCCGCGGCCGAGACGCTCTCCACCAGGGCTTGAGAGACAGCCGGACAGAACGGATCGGCGACGCTGACATGGGCCACGATCCCCCCTTCGAAGAAGGTCCGAGGGCGCAAGCGGGTGAAGTCCAGCAGCTGGTCGGGCACCACCACGTGCCCGGGGGCGTAGTCCTCGCGTAACGATCCACAAGCGCTGACCGAGATCACCCGCTCGACTCCGAGCAACTTGAGGGCGAATATGTTGGCCCGGTAATTCACTTCGCTCGGCGAGATCTGATGATGACGGCCGTGCCTGGCAAGGAAAGCGATCGGCTTGTTATTGAATCGACCAAGGACGATCGGCGCGCTGGGTTCCCCAAATGGGGTACTGACGGTTCGGGTCTCCTCGACCTCCAGCCCAGCCATCTGATACAGGCCGGAACCTCCAATGACCCCGATCCGCGCTTCTGTCATCGCGGCAATCAACCCCCTCCGTCCTTATGGGGGGCCGGCCCACTCTTCAACTCAGTCATCACGTTGCCGAACCGAATCTGGTCACCGAAGGTCACCACAATGGGATCCTCGACATCCAATTCGTTGACCCCGGTACCGTTCTTCGAACCGAGATCCTCCAGCCACCACTGACCGCCCTGGAAAGACAGGCGGGCGTGGTGAGAGGATACGGTGCCATCGTCAATCAGGATCGTGTTGCCGCTGGCCCGGCCGACCAGGTTTAGATTGGATAGCGGGAATGCGCGGCTTGTCGCAGTGTCGGTACGGAGTTCTAGGTGGGCAGCCGGGGCGATTTCTGAGGCTCGGGCGGAAGCGCGCAGATCACGCCAGAGAAAGAGCAGGACTGCGCCGAAGAAGGTATACAGTACCAGGGCCAGCCCGAAGCGCAGGGCCAGCAGGGCGAGCTCTGGGCTCATCCACCCTCTTCGTTATCCCATTCGCCGGTGACGGTTCGCTGATCGCCTGCCGGCCGTGGTGGACCTTGCGGACTCAGTATTTTTCATTGACCAGCGAAGTTTTTCGAGTGTAGTAATG
>CAYHSI010000161.1:0-5160 GCA_964359225.1 uncultured Anaerolineaceae bacterium | reverse complement strand
AGTCCAGCCGACTGGGAAGGTCTGCGCTACGGATCGTTCGGCAGCCCCTTCGAGCAGCCCACCCTGCGGGTCTTGATGGAGTGCGACCAGGCGAATTTCGATCAGCTCGAAATCGTGGAGACCGGTTTCGCCGACCCGTTGGCGCTGTTGGACGCCGGACAGATCGACTTGGCCTGGTTCTTTCGCGGTTGGCAGGGAATTCAGGCCGAACAGCAAAACATCGACCTCGACCTGGTGATGATGGAAGACTGGTTCGAGTGTATTCCGGACTACTACACACCGGTTTTGATCGCCAGCGAATCCACGCTAAGCTCACGGCCAGCAGTCGTGCGGGCCTTCCTGGCCGCAGTCTCGCGCGGCTACACCTTTGCCATCCAAGATCCGGAAGAGGCCGCCGCAATTCTGCTGCGGGCTGCTCCGGAGCTGGAGCCTGCGCTGGTCCAAGCCAGCCAGGCCTGGCTTTCTCCGCGCTATCAGGCCGAGGCGCCCCGCTGGGGCGAGCAGCGGCTCGAAGTATGGCAGGCGTATTCGACCTGGATGGCTGAGCACGGAATCCTGACCGCCCCCATCGATGCCGCGGCCGCCTTCACCAACGAGTTCCTACCCTGAGATGTCGGAACCGAAACTCGAGCTGCGACGGATCAACAAGGCCTTTCACGCCGACGGGCTCGCGGTGCAGGCGCTTGAAAATCTCTCGCTCGAGGTCGCACCGGGCGAGTTGCTGACCCTGGTCGGCCCTTCCGGCAGTGGAAAGAGCACGATCCTAAATCTAATCGCTGGCTTGCTTGAACCGGACGCAGGCGAGATCCGGCTGGACGGAGCCGTGTGCAGCGAACGGGCCGGCAAGTTCGGTTATATGCCGCAGCGCGACCTGCTGCTGCCCTGGCGCTCAGTCCTGGAAAACGTGATTGTGTCCCAGGAGCTGGGGGGAGGCGATCTCCAGCAGGCTCGCAGCCGGGCGGCCGAGCTGCTCCCGCTATTTGGGCTGCAGGGATTTGAGGCCGCCTACCCGGCCTCCCTCTCCGGCGGTATGCGCCAACGCGCAGCCTTGCTGCGCACCGTCCTGACCGGACGGGAGGTGCTGCTGCTCGATGAGCCGTTCGGTGCCTTGGACGCTCTCACCCGATCCGAGCTGCAGAACTGGTTGATGGAAGTCTGGGGCCAGTTCCGCCAGACGGTTGTGTTCATCACTCACGACGTGGAAGAGGCGCTTTACCTGGGTGACCGAGTGCTGGTTCTCAGCCGGCGCCCGGGTCGGGTACTGCGCTCGCTGCCGGTGCGGCTCGCTCGCCCGCGCAGCCGAGCCATGCTGACCCAGCCGGAGTTCCGCGAGCAGCTGGCAGAGCTCATGGAATCGCTGGGGGTGGCTGTCTGAAGTGGGATCGAACCAGCGGGCGACGGTGGTCAAGCTCGATCACCGCGGACAGGAGAAGTGGCGTTACCACGGGCGGGTGCTCGACCGCGAGCTTTCGAGCATCAGGATTGAGGCTGTCTTCAACACTCCTGACAAGCTCCTACCTGGTCTGAGCCTGCGCACCGGGGACCGATTTGTGGAAACCCACTACGAAGACCGTTGGTACAACGTCTTCACCGTGTATGACCGGAGCAGTGGCGAGCTGAAAGGCTGGTACTGCAATATCACGCGGCCGGCCCAAATCGATGGGAATCGGATCTCGGCCGAAGACCTGGCACTCGACCTGATCGTAAAGCCGGACGGAACTACGGTGGTACTTGACGAGGAGGAGTTCGAGGCTCAGGAACTATCGGCCGCCGATCGGGAAAGTGCGCTCGCCGCCCTGGCCGAGCTCAAACAGTTTGCCCAGGCATTGGATGGGCCGTTCCGATCGGACTAAGCCCGGGCGGCCCTTACTGCAGTTGGAAGAGCTGCTGCAGGGTCTCCAGCACCGAGTCTCCAAAATACCAGGCCAGAACCAGCGAGGCGCAGCCGCAGAACAACAACCCGCCCACCGCTAGGACTATCAGGACGACCCGCCGCCTGGGTTTGGCCGGTTCCACACTGGATCGAAGATCATCTGACATAGGTGGGATTTATAACAGGGATTAGCCAGATTCCCCTTTGAGTATAATCGCTGGGCCTTCCTCGGTAGCTCAATAGGCAGAGCAACCGGCTGTTAACCGGTGGGTTCCAGGTTCGAGTCCTGGCCGAGGAGCTGGTTTGTACCTTCGCGCGCCGACTCAGTCGACCGCCGCGAGGGTTTCGGCCCGGCCCACCTGCCCTCGCTCCCTGGCAAACCCCAAGACGTCGACTCGTCTGAGCAGCCAAATGCAGGCGAGCGCTCCAAGCGCTTCAATCCAAAATACGCTGGCGTAGGCACCAGCGAAACCTCCGGTCACCGTCACCGCCACATCCCGCAGCAGGCCTCCCGCCGCGATCCCGGCTCCTCGACCCACCAGCTGGAACACCGACCACAGTCCGAGATAGACCCCGGCCCGTCCTTCCACACTCATCGCCATCAACAGGCTGACCCCGCCAACGGTGAAGATTCCAAAGCCCAGGCCGAATATGATCAGCGTTGGTCGCACCAAGGGGAAGTTTTCGATCCACGAGGCGCCCCCCAGGGCGAACAACGCCAGCGCCAGCAGGAGCACCCCCCACGCAGTAGTACTGACTTGCCGATCCGGCCGCCAACGACGAGTTAGCAGCATCGTCAGCACCATTCCCAGGAGAACCCCCGATCCCCAGTACGCGTTAAAGCGAGTGGTCTCGCCGACCGACAGCCCGAAGACATCCCCGCCAAACGGCTCCAGCACGGCGTCCTGCATAAACGCAAAGAAGGCCGAGGCTGCCAGGAAGGTTGCATAGCGGCGCGCCCGCAAGTCGGTCCAGATCCGGGCAAATGTTTGCCGCAGATCTGCGGCAGGCTCGGATCCGTTCGCCACGGGAGGGCGCTCCTCCCGCCAGACCGAGATAAACCAGAACACCGCGGCCCCAACCGTCACGGTCCAGCCCAGACGCAGGAAGGAGCCGGCGTCATAGATCGGCAAAAGCCTGGCAAAGGTCAGCGGCAGGAGGGCGAAGCTAGCGACGAGCATGAACTGGACGATACTGATGGCCAGCCCGCGGCGCTCATAGGGCACGCTGTCGTGAACGAGCGCCAGATAGGGCGGCCCGGAAATCAGGGTCCCGCTTCCCATCAGTAGAACCGCGACCACTGCCAACGCCCATCCAGAGATTGATCCCGTTCCTCGAGAGAGGACAGTGGCGGACAGTGGAAGCAGGGGGATGGAAAGTACCATGAGACCCCGACCTAGCCAGATGTAGGCCAGGCGGCGGCTTCCAAAGAGCGGACGAGTATCGGAACGATGGCCGGCCCAAAGGGAGAGCGGGGCCAGAAGGTAACGGATTGCACTCAGCAGCGCGATCGGACCGGCGGGGGCGCCCAGGTCCACGATTAGGATCCGGTTCCAAATGCCTGTCACCAGCAAATCGGCCGCGGAGGAACCGATATGGAAGGTCCCGAGCTTAAGCGTGCGCAGAAACCGAAAGCGCCGCACTTGGCAGACCCCGGGTGCCGTCATACTCATGCTAGTGTGATGTGACTGCTGGGCGGCGGCGAATGGCGCCTGGCCAGGCCCATCCGAGGATGGAATTCAGCAACTGACACGAGACTCAAGCCATCGCGGGAGCGGCTTCCGGTGCCGCCTCTTCCCCTGGCATCGGGCGAGCGGCTAGCACGAATCCGGAGTACATCAACACCGCTGCAAGCAATTCCCCCAGGTACAGGTAGCTGCCGACTCCCAGTCGGGTCAGCGTGCTGGCCGAAGCAATCGAGAGGGCGCCGGCCGCGATCAAGACATTCCCCAGCACACGGTTCGGAAGAACTTTCTTCCTGAGGAAAAGCCAGGCCGACCAGAGGGCACCTCCCACTAACATGAGCGTTCCGTAGATATTGAAGAAAATCGTGCTGATCCGGATCGGCGCACCAAGCGGCAGGACCCCCTGCTCGACGGTGACCGGCTCTCCGCGGTATTCCGTATCCGCCGTAACCGACCCCGGCCGGACCTCGTCACCCGGCTCTATCACCTTCGTTCGATATTGCTCGCTGATTGGCATGGTGCGGTCAAAGACGGTCGGGTCGAGTTTCGGCATGACCTGAACCATCAGCACGAGTGCGCCCAGGCTCGCGGCGATCAACAGCCCGCTAAGGATCTGGCCCGAGCGTTTGCGGGCCAGCAGCAGGAATGTCCCGTGCCCGATCCAGGCTGCCGTGAGCACGGCCCCGAAGAAGTACCATGCGAAGAAGACCAAGCTGCTCCAGCCCACCGCCGCGAAGTAGGCCTCTGCAAAGCTGGCCGCTGCAAATAGGCCAAGGCCAATCGTCCAGAACAGGAAATACGACTTTCGCCTCGCCTGCCAGCGCTTGAACACCGAGAAGGTAAAGAAGGTCATTACAGCAGTCGAGACAAATGGCAGAAAGAGATTCAGGTTCATTTAGACCTCCAATCAGTCTAGGGGAAAATCCCGATGACTGCTGCGATAGCCACGAAGATCACAAACAGGGTGAGCACTCCCATGATAAGGATGACGGCGGGGAGCACCTTCGAAAAGAGGCGTGAGCCTTCCGGGATCCGCGAGCTGGGCGGGATGATTCGGTCATGGGTGCGATCACGGTTTCGCCGCAATTCGTCTCCGGGTTCCATCTCGCTCGCTTTGGAGCGCAAAAGCATCCCGAGCCCACCTCCCAATGAGAAGATTAAGAAAATCTACAAAATCGTACCAAAAATGTAAGATTTGCTCAGATTATATGCGGATAGGCGAGGGGCACCTCTAAGACTTGGATTAAAGTTTCCGGCTCAGGAGCGCGGCTGCTCTGCTGGACCTAGAAGAAAGATCAGCCACCTGCGGCCAGCCCACTTTTGCACTTCTGCCTGTACCCGGCACGGGTGGAGTACTTGCTCCCGCCTTCCCCCAGCTCATTTTCCCCATGACTCCACTAACCTATCTCTAAGCTTAGGCTCGGCTCTTCCTAATCCCAGATATATAGTATATCTGAGGCGAGTCCTGCGAAAACTATAGAATTCTGTAGGTAAATTGGCCAGTCGGAGCCTGTTCCCGGCTCGACCGTATCAGACTATGTGAAGGGCCCATGCACATCCTCTGCATCGGCGTCAACCACCGAACTGCATCCGTTTCGCTTC